>CAYSUA010000701.1:2323-3283 GCA_964433795.1 uncultured Desulfobacteraceae bacterium
GCCCTAACTTGTCGGGCGATCTGCTCGGCGAAAATGAATCCCAACCCCCCGGTTCCGCCGGTAATCAGATATACGCCGTCTTGTCTTAAATGGAATCCGGATTCGGCATCCGGATCAAAATCCGAATCCGGGCTCATTTCAACCATGCGTCGCGTCTCCCTCAAATCTTTTTGATATCGTATCTCCATATCCGATGCGTCCTGAAATTCCAGGGGAACGATATCGGTCAGCATGGAGAGTTCGGGCAGCGCAACGGTTTTGCATCTGATCCGGGGATTCTCCTGATTCAGGGTCTTTAAGAAACCGCCCATGGCGGCATGCTGAGGTTCTATGGCATCTTCGCCGGCTTTGAACAGGTAAAGGATATTGACCGGATCTGCTATCTTCTCATCCATCATCGCCCGGCACAGATGAAAAACCGAAAACAGCCCTCTTTCGATCTGACGATGGAGATCCCTGATTGTTTCGGAAAAGGGCCCCTGAGACCACAGATGGATAAAATGCCGGGGGGCCGGATCGAACCGGCTGAGCGCTTTGATGAGGTTCTTGTAGTCATCGGGGCGGTTGGGATCGACGGTAAAGGTGTGCTCGTTCTGCCTGCCATACGAATGGCCCGGCTTAACAAGAACGACATCGGTCCTTATCCGCTTTGCCAACAAATCCCGTCTGATTTCCGTCGTATCGAACAATACCATCGGTTTTCGAAGCGGTTGCGTCGATCCGGTTATCTTCTTTTCAATCCATTCGGTTTGGAAATAGAAATTTTCAAACTCGGCGCCCGGTTGCGAAAGCGGTTCCATTTTTTCAGCAGGGGGCGTTTGAAGGGCGTCATTTACGCCGGCCTCATCCAATGCCGGAAACCAGCATCGGTCTTTTGCAAAAGGATAGGTGGGGAGCGGGATACGGTTGGGACGGGCATCCCCATGGAGCAGTGACCACTCCACCCGGGCTCCCGATACC
>CAYSUA010000702.1:0-2610 GCA_964433795.1 uncultured Desulfobacteraceae bacterium
GCCTTGCCGGAGTCAATTGTTGTTTGAGTTTGACCTTGCCCTTGGAGTCTTGATAGGCCTCGTGTTCGATCTTGACGAAGGAAAAACGCCAGTCAGCTCCCGCATCATCCTGGGCGTAAAAGGCAATCAGTGAGGCCTCTTTTTCAAACTGCTTGAGGCGGTTGACGGCGAAATTACGCAGTGCTGATCGGGCGTGATCAAGCTTTGTAAGGTTTTTGACTTCGACTACCAGCAGATCCAACTCGTCACCATCGGGATCCACATACTTGCCGATGCGCCAGTATTGGTTGATGTGGAATTTAAAGGCATCGGGGATGTAGTTGCCGATGTAATGCCCGTCACGTGGTTCAAAATGATTGAGCAGGTTGCGCAGAAAATATTGATGGCGTTCCGGGTCAAACCGTTGTGAAAACAGATCATGAATCAGTTGTTGTGCCTGGTTTTTGTCCATGAATTACTTTCTTCCTCCTGCAATCTGATAGCCGGAAAGAATGATCTCGCGTCTAGCGCCCGATCTGCCGGACCGGTGGTCTGATCCGTCATCTACCGTGCGGATATGCTTACGGAGGATGGTGATCATTTTCAGTGGATCGAGAGTTTTTTCAAAGGCCTTTTTAATGGTCTGGGCCACTTTCCTGGCCATGGTCCCGCGGGCGATCATGCGGCGAACGCTGTCGATATATTCCTCATCCGTGTCGGTGAATTTGGGGCAATTACGAAAGGATTTGTCCTTTAGACGTTTTTCGATATAGCTGATATTGGATCGGCCGCCGCCTGTTCTGGTCGGTTCACCTTCCTGAATCGCGTCCTGGGCGAAGCGCTGCTTGTTGGCCTCCAGCCGGTGGTAGTAATCGACCGGGATCGGCTGTCTGTGGGTCTCCGGTGGGCACTCGAGCAGATGCGCGGCATCGAAAAAAGTGATTTCCAAGCTTTGCCGCCCCTGGTTGAGGTAGAACTTTTTCAACCTGTCGATACGGAAAAAGGTTACCAATTGATCGGACGCAAGACTATCGACCTTATGACCGGAACGGGCCTTTTTGGGCAGTCGTTTAATCTTTTCAAACAACCCGGGATCTTCGTCCCTCAGGTTGCGCATCATTTCGAGGTACATCAGCTCGGAGTCGCCCTCATCCGTTTCACCGGTGTAAGCTTGTTTGCGGTTCAAGGTGTCGAATAGCTCCTGGCTGCCGATTTCTTCGCCATCGGAAAGGTACCTGGCATCCTCGCCGAGGATATCATGAAACATCTGGATCTTGTTGGTAATGTTGGCTTCCAGGCCCAAATGGGCATCGGTCTGGGTGGTGGGGAAAAAGTTGTAGATAAAAATGGCCGAATGCTCTGTGCCGAGACGGTTGATGCGCCCGGCCCGCTGCAACACCCGAGTAGGGTTCCATGGTAAATCATAGTTGATCAGCACATTGGCCCGGTGCAGGTTAATCCCCTCGGAGAGGACATCGGTGGAAATGAGGATGCGTATGTTCCGGTTCGATTCCTTGAAGTTTGGATCGAAAGTCGCCTTGATCAGATCGCGTGCAAGGGCCGGGCTGTGGGTGACAGGCTCCTTGCCCGCACTCCCCCCCCGGCTGCTGAAAAACATAACGGCGCCGGAAAACTGCCTGTTTAGCTGCTCGAAGAGATATTCGCCGGTCTCTCTCGATTCAGTAAAGACGATAATTCGACGATTTTTCAATGTCCGGTCTTTTTCAAGCTGGTTTATGAATGCTTCACTTTTGGGGTCTTGCTGTACCGTTTGCCATAGTTTCCCGACCTGCCTGAGCGTTTGCAGGTCATGCTTCAGATCGTCGATAAATTCTTTGCGAAAATCCTCAGCCGGATATTTTTGCGCCTTTTCCTCCTCTACATACCGCTCAAGCGCCTCAAAATAATCGTTGCCCAGCAATTCGTAGACGTCAACATCCTTGCTGATATAAACCGTGCCTGATTCGAACATAGCAATAAACCGCTCATAGGATTGAATAAAACGAGCGATGCTCCGGCGAAAGGCGTAAAAGCTGCTTTCAAGCCGCTTGATCAGGATGCTCTTCATAAAGCCGCCGACGTTGCGTTGCTGCTGGCGTTCGAACTCCGAAAGCTTCTTGCTGCCGGTGTAGTAAAGCAACGGAATGTAACGGGCGTAACGAAAACCTTGGAGCAGGCCGATGGTTTGATTAAAGATCTTTTCCAGATCGCCTTCAAAGGTGTAGATGATACGGCGCGGGTCCTGTACATCAGGAAAGAAGAGTCTCTGGCTTTCGAAATCTTTTTTGAAATAGGTCAGGACATCGGTGCGTGTGCGGCGAACCATTACGTGCTTGAGGATGCGCTCGCGAATTTCACGGGAAACTTCCTTGATGGTGGCCTTGTAGGCCGGATCAGTGCGGTCCAGTCCCTTGAATCGTCTGCGTAGGAGCTGGAAAAAGCGTTCCAGATTGGGTATACCCGGAATCGTGGAATTTTTGGGAACTTGGAACAGCTTGAGCTGTGCAAAAATATCATCAATGGTGTTGTTGAGGGGGGTGGCCGTCACCAGAATGACCTTTTTCCCCCGGCAGATATCGAGTATATCGGCATAGGACCGGGTCGCTTCGTTGCGAAACCGATGGGCTTCGT
>CAYSUA010000702.1:2673-3274 GCA_964433795.1 uncultured Desulfobacteraceae bacterium
CCGAACCGGATGACCTTGTCAAGTTTTCCCAGGGACTCCACCCGGGCCGGGACACGAAAATCGTGCAGACTCTCCTCCCAGTAGCTTTTCAGGATTGGCGGACAGATCACCAGAATTCTCCCCTTGAGTTGCTGCAACATTTGGGCGGCTATAAAGGTTTTACCGAGGCCAACCACATCGGCCAAAAAGACTCCATTGTGCTCATCCAGTTTTTTTAGCGCCTGCACGACGGCCTGTTGCTGGTATTGTAAATGCATAAACCCCTCAGGGAGGAAAATTTCAATGTCGTCACGTAGATTGATGTCTTCCTGCATGTATTCGTATACCAACTTCAGGTAGAGCTCATACGGAGTGATGGAATCGTTAAGCCAAGTCCTTTTCTGCACCGCGTCGACGAAATCCTCTGATATGTCGACCGACTGCTGCCACAGTGCTTCAAATTGATCGAGCGCAAACTCAACATCCCGTCGCTGGCGCAGTTCGACGTTGAACTCCCGGTTGGCAACCAGACCGGAATAAGAGAAATTACTTGAGCCGGTGACGACAAAACCGTAATCCCGATCATCAGGGGCAAATCGGCCGATATAAACTTTGGCATGGA
>CAYSUA010000703.1:0-3272 GCA_964433795.1 uncultured Desulfobacteraceae bacterium
TGCCGGCATTATTCCGGGCCTTATGCTGGCTTTAAGCGATGCGTTTATCATCGTTTCTGTTTCCATATTTTGGGCAAAACTCCCGGCCGGAAAATTTGAGCTAAGGAAGGTATGGCTTGCTATTCGGGAAGCCTGGCCGGCGCTGCTGATGCCGGTGCTGGTCCTGGGTGGTTTGTATGGCGGGCTGTTTACGCCTACCGAGGCAGGAGCCGCCGCGTCAGGGTTCGCTTTGCTTTACGGTACGCTTGCAAAAGGCAAGACTTTCTTAAAGGAGCTGTTGCCGACAACCGTTCGGGCCATGAACCTCACAACGATTGTATTCTTTCTTCTGGGCTGTGTCGGCATATTCCAATTTTATCTCGCAAATATGGGTTGGCCCCAGGATATTGCGGACTGGGTAACATCGCTGGGTCTTTCTCGGATGCAGTTTCTCTTTGTGTTGATGCCTGCATTGCTCATGCTTTCCATGTTTCTAACGGGTGTGGCGATTCTGGTGCTCACCGTTCCCATTTTGTTTCCAGTCGCCCTGTCTATGGGAATAGACCCGATTCACCTGGGCATCCTGTATGCACTGGCAATAGAGATCGGCAGTGTGATCCCTCCGGTGGGCTTAAATCTCTTTGCGGTCAGTGGTGTAACCGGATTGCCGGTCACCACGGTCCTGAGAGGATCTTTCCCATTTTGCTGCTCGGATACGGCTGTTCTGATTATTTTGGTGTTTTTCCCCTTTCTTGCACTAATATTGCCGAGCTTGCTTCATACTCCTTTCTTTTAAGGGCATGAATTCAGTTCCGGCATAGGCTGTCTAAATGAGATAAAACATCTTCAATATTCATTACATCTCCGTACTTCATGTCCATATCAAAAAGATTGTTCAGATGCGCTCTCGGGGATCGATCGCCACAGCATTGTTCCGGAATAATGACACGGTAGTTGCAAAAAAAAGCATCCATTACAGCGGCCCTTACACAACCGCTGGTGGATATACCCGTAATAATAAGCGTATCTATTTTCAGGTATGTCAACATACTGCGAAAATGGGTCTCAAAAAAACAACTGGACTTTGTCTTTTCAAAAACAATGTCTTCGTCTTTCGGGCATATCTCGGCTTGCCACGTGTTCGCCTCCGGATTTTGCAGAGAAGAATCTTTAAGACATCCCCATTTTTCTCTTTGAAGCCCCATTTCAGTGAAAGTAGTTCGTTTGGGTCTTACGAAGAAAATCGGCAAATTGGCCCTGCGGCAAGCTGCTAGAACCTGTTGTACCCCTTTAACGGCGGTTTTAACAAGAGCACCGTGTGCCATGGGATACTTGGGATCTACATAAATCTTAGTCATATCCACCACAAGAAGTGCGGGTTTTTCCCCAAAGCCAACTCTTTGCCCCATACCTGCTTTGCGGTATCCTTCGATTTCTTCATCTCCTACAACAGGACGCCATTTTTCGTAAATTTTTTCTATATTGCTAATCCGTTCCACTTCTATCCTCCTAACTCGATTGTGCTGCATCTCTAATGATGACACAAAATGGTTGTTCATTACATTGGACATTCAATTGATCGACAAGTGACTCCATGGAAGGCTACTTTTGCAGTTAACCTTTTTCATTCAACCGATATCTCAATGTAGATCCAAAATCGTTTCAAGTGTAACTCATTCAGTGTTTCTTGACAAAAAAAAACTAATATTCGATAGTCGACTATCGCTTGTAATTTTCGTGTTGCTATTTATTGACATTGCACCGGAAAAATCAACACAATAGATACTCGAAAGGATCGACAGTCATGGAAATCAGAGAGATCGGGGTCGAGAAAGTTACAGAGACCATCAGAAACCTTTGTATTGAAGCCAATACGAACTTGGGAGACGATGTTATTCAAGCCTATAAGGGGTGTCTTGAAAAGGAAGAATCTGAAATGGGAAGGGATGCTATTCGGTATTTATTGGATAATGCGAAAATGGCAAAGGAAGAGTCGCAAGCCGTATGCCAGGACACTGGATTGGTGGTAGTCTTTGCGGAAATGGGGCAAGATTTACATTTCGTAGGTGGAGATTTGAATGAGGCCATACATGAAGGAGTTCGCCAAGGTTACAATGATGGCTTTTTTCGCAAGTCCTCCCTTGATCCTCTAATCAGAAAAAATATAGGCGATAACACTCCGGCTATTATCCACTTGGAGGTAGTCCCGGGGGACCAGCTTAAGTTAGCAGTAGTTCCGAAAGGATTCGGCAGTGAGAACATGGGCCAGGTATTGTTATTCCATGCAACTATCGGTGTCGAAGAGATCAAAAAATATATTGTTCAAAGAGTAGAGGAAACTGCGGTCAACGCTTGTCCTCCTGTTGTCGTTGGGGTGGGACTCGGCGGGACCATGGAAAAAGCAGCCCTTATTGCTAAAAAATCCTTGCTACGTCCAATTGGTCAAAGACATCCCCGCCCGGATGTGGCAGAATTAGAAGAAGATCTTCTCATGGAAATCAACAAACTGGGTATTGGTCCGTTAGGTTTTGGGGGGCGCTTTACTGCAATGGATGTACATGTGGAGGTATATCCGACACACATTACCAGTGTTCCTGTAGCCTTTAATATCCAGTGTCATTCCTATCGTCATAAAGAAGCAATTTTGTAAACATGCATATTGAGGAGTCAAATGATGAATCAAGCAATCGTTATTCATACACCTCTAACAGATGAAATACTGGAAGGATTGGAGGTGGGGCAGAAGGTCTTAATCAATGGTGTCATTTATACGGCCAGGGACGCGGCTCATAAGCGTCTCGTAGAGGCGATCGCCAACGGGGAACAACTCCCCGTTGATATTAGAAATCAGGTAATATTTTATGCAGGTCCTACCCCTGCCAAACCAGGAGCGGCCGTTGGCTCTATATGCCCCACAACCAGCTACCGAATGGATACCCATACTCCAGCCCTGCTGGCCTATGGATTAAAAGCTGTAATCGGCAAAGGACCAAGGGGAAAAGAAGTCGTCGAGGCCTTAAAGAAATATAAAGCAGTCTACTTTGCAGGGTTTGCAGGCATAGGAGTTATTAATTCGAAAAGAATCAAAAAGTCAAAAGTTGTGGCCTATGATGACTTAGGGCCAGAAGCCATTAGGAGACTGGTGGTTGAAGACTTTCCAGCCATCGTGGCGAATGATGTTCACGGAAATGATATCTATGAGAGGGAGAAAACGAGATATAGAATCGTGAAATAGGGGTCAAGTCTACATTTGACCGTTTGCCAGCAAAATATCAAATAATCCGAAGTGGTAC
>CAYSUA010000704.1:0-3270 GCA_964433795.1 uncultured Desulfobacteraceae bacterium
TACTAAACACTCTCGTAAAAAGCTCGTTTTTCGGACTTTTTACGAGGCCATCACTTTTGAACAAAGGATAAAGTGAACATTACATAATTGCTATCCTCTTCATATCCTACCATTGCATTATTGAAACACTACTTGTTCTTTCCATTTCACCTTCAGGACGTTTATTATTTTTATTGTTTATTATTTCAATAGGTTGTGTTGCTGCATGTCTTTTACATTTATTAGGCACGGTATGTGCTAATTATGTTGGCATCATGACCCTATATTCACAACAAAGATTCATTTTCATCTATCCTAATCTGCAAATGTGGACTGTCATTGGATGTAGTTGATGGATGAGGGATCATGCAGCCCGAGACCGAAGCATAAAGAGGAGAGAGTCGCCAATGCGAATTGCCGTTCCCATTTGGGAGGACAGAATCTCGCCGGTATTGGATACCGCCTCTCGGCTGTTAATTATTGAAATGGAAGACCAAAAAGAAGCGTCCCGCTTTGAGACCATTTTGGAAGAGCAGGATATCCCTCGAAGATGCTTGCGCATTAAAGGGTTGGGCGTGAATATTCTGATATGCGGGGCCATATCCCGTCACTTTTTCAGCATGCTAATATCTTCCGGTATGCATATTATCCCGGGGATTTCAGGTCATCCGGAAGAAGTACTAACGGCTTATTTTGAAGGAATGCTTGATCACGACAAATTCTTAATGCCGGGTTTTAAGAGGAATAGATTCGGCCGGATAAACGGTTCTTCGGCTTGCGGAAAGCCATGCGGGACCATGAAAGAAATGACAGGATATGGCCGGAAGAAATAGATGTAGAATTACAAGTGCTTTTAAAGTGCAAACAGCCGGACGACTGTCTGGTAATAACAACCCTTTAGAAGGGTGATTTAATCGTTGAAAGGAGAACAAATTATGAAAATTGCTGTGAGTTCATCGGGAAAAGATTTGGATGCACAGATAGACCCGCGTTTTGGGAGGTGCAGCTACTTTGTGATTATTGACCTTGAAGATATGAGTTATGAGGCTTTCGGAAATGAAAACGCCGCCCTGAGTGGGGGTGCCGGCATTCAATCGGCACAGTTTGTTGCGTCCAAGGGGGTTGGAGCCTTGATTACCGGACATTGCGGACCCAATGCGGTGCAGGCCCTAACGGCCGCCGGAATCAAGTTTTATGTGGGGCAAACCGGCACCGTCCGGGAGGCGGTCGAATGCTATAAGAACGGGATACTCACCCCCACAACTGAAGCCAATGCTCCTGTTCATGCCGGCATGGGAGGCGGCGGACGCGGAAAAGGCATGGGCGGGGGCGGACGCGGAAAGGGCATGGGCGGAAGGGGAGCATCCTCATGATTATCAGTATTGCCAGTGGGAAGGGGGGCACCGGTAAAACTACGGTGGCCGTTAATCTGGCGGTCTCGCTCGGTTTCGATGTACAACTGCTGGACTGTGATGTTGAGGAGCCCAATTCCCACCTTTTTCTTAAACCGGAATTCTGTGAGACAAAAACCATCTATGCTCCGGTTCCGGAGGTGGATAAGGAAAAATGTACGCTGTGCGGAAAATGTGGAGAAATATGCCAATTCAAGGCCATCGTTGTAATCGGTGAAACCGTGCTGCCGTTTCATGAACTCTGTCACAGTTGCGGCGGATGCATGGAGGTGTGCCCTGAGAACGCGATTAGCGAAGTCGGCCGGGAACTGGGGGTCATCCAAAAGGGGCATTGCAATGGTATTGAATTCATCCATGGACGTTTAAGGGTGGGTGAGGCCATGTCGCCGCCGCTGATAAAAAAAGTTCGCGCCTTAACCGACCCGAATAAACTCACTATCATTGACGCTCCGCCGGGGACTTCGTGTCCGGTAATCGAATCCATGCGGAATACCGATTTTGTTTTGCTGGTTACGGAGCCGACCCCTTTCGGCCTTCATGATTTGAAGTTGGCCGCCGGTGCCGTGCGGCTGCTAAACATTCCACATGGGCTGGTCATCAACCGGTCGGATATGGGTGACGATCAGGTTCGAGCATATGCCGAAAGAGAGGATATTCCCGTTCTTTTGGAAATCCCGTTTGACCGAAAAATCGCCGAGGCATACTCAATAGGTGAATTGATGGTGGCGGTGATGCCCGAGTGGAGAGAAAGCTTTATTAGTCTCCATCAAAAAATTAAAGAAATGGTTCAGTAATTGAGGAGCAGTTTCCATGAAAGAGATGATCGTTATCAGCGGCAAGGGGGGGACCGGTAAAACCAGTGTAATGGCCGCCTTTGCCTCACTGGCGGAGAACATGATGCTTTGCGATGCGGATGTGGATGCCGCGGATCTTCATTTGATTATGGCGCCGGAAGTTCAAGAAAGACAGGCTTTTCAATCGGGCAATACGGCGGTTATCAACAAGGATAAATGCACATTCCATGAATGCGGTTTATGCAGAGAACTGTGCCGGTGGGATGCCGTCGGCGAAACATTCGAAATCGATTCCATTGCATGTGAAGGGTGCGGGGTCTGTGTCTATTTTTGCCCGGAGGAGGCGATTGATTTTCCGGTGGATACCTGTGGGGAGTGGTTTATTTCCGACACCCGGTTCGGCCCCATGGTCCATGCCCGGCTCGGCATTGCCGAAGAGAATTCCGGAAAACTAGTCACCCTTGTCCGGAAAGAAGCCCAAAAACTTGCCGAAGCAAAAAACCTCGACCTCATACTGACTGACGGGCCTCCGGGGGTCGGTTGTCCGGTGATCGCCTCCATCGGCGGCGCAGATGCCGTGCTTATAGTCACTGAACCCTCGGTGTCGGGGGTACACGATATGGAACGGGTCGTCCAGCTTGCGGAACATTTCGGAGTGCCGGCTATGGTTTGTATTAACAAATTCGATATCAACATTGAAATGAGCATGGAGATTGAACGGTTTAGTAAGAACAAAGGGCTAACGTTTCTCGGACGCATTCCCTTCGATCCGATCTTTACCAAAGCCATGGTTCAGGGCCAGACCATTTATGAATATAATTCAGATTCAAATGCCGGCCGGGCGGTCGGGCAGATATGGGAGAGAATCGGAAATTCGCTTAGGATCTAATTAAGGATCGAGTATCCAGTATCGAGCAACAAGCAACGAGCATCAAAAAATGAGAATCGAATCTAATTCAGGAGGATGTAGAAAATGAAAGAAGGAAGAATAGCTGTCCCGTCAATGGATGAGGGCGGTATAAAAGGGCAAAGATCAGGCCATTTCGGCCACTGCGATGTTTTTACATTGGTGGATGTGGAGGGAG
>CAYSUA010000705.1:0-3261 GCA_964433795.1 uncultured Desulfobacteraceae bacterium
CGCAGAAATTGGACTTTTTACGAAGCCATCAATATTGATTCATGAAATGCGGATAGGCAGGCCGGCGGCCACCGGTTATTGCTGTTTTACGATATCGCCCGGGCGGATTCCCTCGTCCTTTACGACGACCGTTTCCGCCTTATCCATATGAACATAGGTGACCTGGATGACACCGACCTTTTTCCCCGGCAGTAAAAACCGTTCATCTCCGATTCCGTTGATGAGCTTGCCGGTGTCATAGATATCAAACCGGTTGCCAGGCTGAAGACCGGCATTTTTCCCGGAGGAAATAATCACTTTCTCACCTTCTTTTGAAACCACGTAGCTCTTCCAGGATTGGTTAGCGAGGGCGTCGCATATCTTCTCTCCCAGCAGGGTGGCGGAGAACTGAACTTCTTCTGATATTTCTACAATAGGAACTTGTCTTTTCTCTTTGATAAAGTGATAATCATCTTCTTCTATTTCTACTTCTTCAAGACGGTTTTCATCTAAGAGTTTTGCTCCGGTTTCGGTATCAAATACCTCTAAATGTATCTGGACTTGAAGATACGTATGATCGTCCCTGAGCCAGAAGAGGCCCCGCTTTTCTTGATATGCTGAAACATTGTTGATGGATCCGGTGGCAATGGCGCCGAGACCGTAAAGCCGGCCGACTTGAACCAGCTTGAGGTTGTCGATTCGTCCCGAACTCAACCGCGGCGGAGCCTTGAGCGGATTCGGATATCGCTCGTCTCCCGGCAGAATCAAATGGATATTGGTGCATGCGGATTGCAGGGTTTCGGTGATTTTACTCTGGAACAGTTCGTCTATTTTGTCATTGGTGTAATAAGTTTGGTTTTCAAATTTAATGATGGCGATGGATTTTTTAAGATCCTCTTCGTTTATCATTATGTCCCGGGCTATCTTTTTGGTGGTTCGCCGGGCCGTGTAATAGGTAGAGCATCCGATGAGAGTCCAGATGGAGACCAGAAAGATAACCATAGAAAAGAGGAGGATACTTTTTGGATTTGTCCTGGCGTTCGGTTTCAACATTTCCCCTCGTATACCGCCGATACCCGTGAGGTCATACCTCCGCGAGCCGTAAAATCGCCTACCACTTCCATCTGTTTGGGTTCCAACACGGATACCAGATCATCGAGAATCCGGTTTACCACATGTTCGTAAAAGATCCCCACATTCCGATATTGCAGAAGATAATACTTCAATGACTTGAGCTCGACGATTTTTTTATCCGGCCGGTACTTAACGACGATACATCCGCAATCCGGAAGCCCGGTCATGGGGCAGACCGACGTATACTCCGGTTGTTTGATTTCAATCTCGATATCCCTCTTCCCGGCATATGCATAATCGATGGGGTCCAGGATATCCGTTTTAACAGTATCCGGTTTTTCCAAATTATAGTTTACCCCATAGCTGGGATTGTCCGGCATCTTAGCTCCTCATCCACATTGTAAAGCACACTGTTAATAGAGAAAAAAACCGTATCTGTCAAATGGCGCCGGGACCACAGTCATCCGTCAATGGGCCTCTGCCCAGTTGTTTCCGGATGATATATTCACTTTCAAGGGCACCTTCAAATCCCAGACCCCTTCCATGATGGTTTTAACGAGGCTTGAGACCGTTTCCACCTCCTCGGGCGGGACCTCGAACACAAGTTCATCGTGCACCGAAAGCAGCATGGCGGCTTTCAGGTTTTGTTCGGTTAATGCGGTATCGACCTGTATCATGGCGAGTTTGATGAGGTCTGCCGCAGTGCCTTGGATGGGGGTGTTGATGGCGGTCCGCTCGGCAAACCCGCGGACGGTGTGGTTTGCGTGTTTAATATCCGGAAGCAGGCGGATGCGATCGAGCAATGTGCTGGTCTTGCCGGTGTCTCTGGCGCTCTCAATGGTCTGCTGAACGAATGATTTGACCCCGCTATATCTCGAAAAATAATTATCGATATAGGTTTTTGCCATTTTCTGGCTGATCGTGAGCTGCTTGGACAAGCCGAAGGCACTCATGCCGTATATGATTCCAAAATTAATCGCCTTGGCCTGGCGTCTGAGTTCGGCGGTAATCTGATCTCCCGGAATCCCGAATACTTCTGCTGCCGTCCGGGTGTGAATGTCTTCCCCGTCATAAAATGCCCGGGATAGAATTTCGTCTTCGGAATAATGGGCCAGAATACGCAGCTCGATTTGGGAATAATCCGCGGAGATGAAACGCCATCCCGGTTGCGGAATAAAAGCGCTTCGAATCTGGCGTCCCTCTTCGGTTCGAATGGGTATGTTCTGAAGATTCGGTTCTGAGCTGCTGAGACGTCCCGTGGCTGTAACCGTCTGATTATAAGAGGTATGAATCCTGCCCGTATCCGGGTTGACCAAATCGAGAAGTGCATCGGTATAGGTCGATTTCAGTTTTGAAAGCGTCCGATGAGACAGCACCAGTGCAGGAAGCTCATGCTGGGCGGCCAGGGTGGTCAGCACATCCACATCTGTGGAATGCCCGGTCTTTTTTTTGGTTTTCTTCTGAACCGGAAGCATCAGCTTTTCAAACAGTATCCGGGAAAGCTGCTGGGAAGATTTGATATTGAACGTTTCTCCGGCAACGGAATAGATGTCGGCTTCAATTTTTTCCAGTTGATATTGAAACGACTCGGAGAGGTCCCGAAGTCTTTCCTGGTCCACGGATACCCCTCTTTTTTCCATTTTCATGAGCACCGGCACCAGGGGCATTTCAACCTTTTCCATGAGATCGATTAAGCCGAGCGCTTCCAATTCCGGCAAAAGGACGGTTTTGGCCGATAAGGTGATATCCGCATCCTCGCAGGCATAAGGAATCGCAGCTTTTAACGGCACGTTACTAAAACCGACGTTTTTCTTCCCTTTCCCCACCACGTCTTCATAGGTGATGGTTTTATGATCCAAGAAATCGAGGGCAATTTGATCCAGGTTATGAAACCGTTTAGAGGGATTCAAAAGGTAAGACGCCAGCATGGTGTCAAAAGCGACTCTCTGAAGTTTAACGCCGTACCGATCCAAGACCATCCAGTCGTATTTAATGTTCTGGCCGATTTTCGAAATTTCCGGGTTTTCGAGTATGGGCTTCAACCGGTTGAGTGTTTGGTCCAAGTCGAGCTGTTGAGGGGCATCCGGATCTTCATGTGCGAAGGGGAGATAAAACGCCTCATCAGGAAAAAGGGAAAACGACATCCCCACCAGTTCCGCCCGCATGGGGTCTTTAGAGGTTGTTTCCGTATCAAGGGCGAAGGATTCC
>CAYSUA010000706.1:0-3248 GCA_964433795.1 uncultured Desulfobacteraceae bacterium
TGAAAGCTGAAGGCTCAAAGCTGAATGCGGATTCGAGGAATTCGGCCATTTCTTTGGCATATTCCTTGAGGCGTTCCTCATTCTTGGCTGATAACACGATTAGTTGGGGTTCAACATCAAGTCTTGAGCTTTCAGCTTTCAGCTTTGAGCCTTGAGCTTTGATCTCTGAACTCTGAACCCTGAACCCTGGTTCTTGATATTCTTCCAAAACCACATGCGCATTGGCGCCGCCGAAACCGAAGGAGCTGATCCCCGCCCGCCGGGGCAACCGGTTCCCGTTTTCATCCACGGGCGGTTTCCAGTCCCGATTTTCAGTGACAATGAAAAAGGGGCTTCCGGCCAGTTCGATATAGGGATTGAGTTCCTCAAAGTGGATGTTCGGCGGCAGTTTCCGGTGTCTTAAGGCCAGGAGCACCTTGATGACACCGGCAATGCCGGCTGCTGTTTCCAGATGCCCGATATTGGTCTTCACCGATCCCAGTCCGCAGCAGGGGGCTTCGGGAATCGGCTTTTCTTCCCTCTCATAGAGTGCGGCAAAGGCATTTTTCAGGGCATTGATTTCAATGGGATCGCCCAGAGATGTGCCGGTGCCGTGGGATTCGATGTAACCGACGGTATGTGCCGGGATCTTCGCCCGTTCATAGGCCTTGACGATAAGGCTCGTCTGAGCCTTGGGGTTCGGGGCTGTGAGTGAGTTGGCCTTTCCACCGTGATTTACAGCGGTTCCCCGGATCACCGCATATATCCAGTCCCCGTCCGCCACTGCGCGGTCCAGCGGCTTCAGCATTACGGCTCCCACGCCTTCCCCCCGCACGTATCCGTCGGCCCGTTTGTCGAAGGTTTTACACCGACCGTCGGGACTCAGCATGCCGGCCTTGTCGAAAGATATGGTGGCCGTCGGGGTCAGCATCACATTCACACCGCCGGCGATGGCCATGTCGCAGGTTCCGCTTAAGATCGCCTCCATCGCCCGGTGAATGGCCACAAGCGAACTGGAACAGGCCGTATCGATGGGTTCGCTGGGGCCGTGGAGATTCAACAGATAGGAGATCCGGTTCGGCAGCAAGGAATGGGACATGCCGGTGGAGGTGTGCGCATCGATTTCGGTAGCGCTGCGACCCAGCAATTCCGCGTAGTCGTTGGCCGCCACCCCGACGAAAAGACCGGTATCGGTCCCTGAGATATCGGCGGCCCGGTATCCCGCATCCTCAATGGTTTTCCATACGGTCTCAAGAAAGAGCCGTTGCTGAGGATCCATGAGTTCCGCTTCTTTCGGCGATATCCCGAAAAAAAGCGGATCGAACCGGTCCACGGCATCCATGAACCCGCCCCATTTGGCCCGGGTCTTATTCGGCTCCGAAGCAGGATCACCATACAGGGATCGCCAGTCCCATCGATCCTCGGGGACCTCTCGGATCAGATCGTCGCCGACTGTCAGATGGTTCCAGAATTCCTCCGGATTTTCGGACCCGGGCAGCACGGCACTCATCCCGATGATGGCAACTGCTGGGTCGCCCGACTCCCGGACGGCATCCAAAGACCGTTCCGACATTCGAAACCGGCCCGCAGGCGCCGGTATCGTCACCTCCACCGATTCGGGTTTCGCGAAAAGATTTACCTGACCGATTGACACATCTCCTTTAAAATGATCTGCCAACGCACCGGCATAAGTTTCACACAGAAACGCCGTCAGGTCCGACAGTGTCGTATATTCGAAAAAAAGTGCCGGTGTGACCTCGAGCCCCAAGCCGCCGTTGATCCGGTTGGCAAGTTCCGTAAAGCTGATGGAGTCGAATCCGTATGTACTGATCTCTTCATCCGTATCGATGGCATTGAAATCCATCTTTAAAATCTCGGAAACAATCGATTGCAGCTTTCTGCCGACCGCTTCACGCAAACCCGGATGAACGCTTTCCGTTTGAACCGATGACGACTCATCCGATTTGTATGCCGTCAATCGTTCCAGCTTCGGGCGGTGTCCCTTGATAAGCATGAACCGCGTCGCGCGGGAGGCGAGCCCCTGTTCGAAGGCCTCCCAGCCCTCAGACGAATCGAGCAGAACCATCCCCATGGTCTTTTCAAGGAAGGTCTCCGTCTGAGGTTCCACCTGCATGCCGCCGTCCCGCCACAGGGGCCAGCTGATGGAAAGCGTTTTTCCAGACCGTTTTCCGGCTTCCCTCATTGCTTCCCTTCGAAAGGCATAATGATCCATGAAACTGTTGGCAAATGCGTAATCGCACTGGCCCGGGTTTCCGATCTCGGCGGCAGCAGAGGAGAACATCACAAAGAAATCGAGCGATTCGGTTTTGGACACCTCATCCAGGCAGACTGTGCCGGACACCTTGGGTGCCAGCACTACAGGCAAATCACTTGGATCCTTTTTCACGATATAGGCATCCCGGATCTGGCCCGCTCCGTGCAGGATGCCGTTTATTTCACCGAACCGGGACTTGATCCCTTTCATGAGCCGGGTCACCGCCTGCCTGTCCGATATATCGGTCTGCATGTAAAGGATCTTGGCTCCCGCTTTTTTCAGGTTATCGATCTGACGGGTCTGTTCCGGGTTCAATTCCGAACGTCCGGTCAAAACGAGCCTGGCCTTTACCTTACGGAAAAGAAACTCGGCAAATATCAGTCCGAGCCCGCCGGCACCGCCGGTCAGAAAATAAACCCCGCTTTCTCTCAACCCAACAACGCCGTCATTTTCGGCTTCAAGATCGATTTCGTGAAGGCGGCGCGCCCAGCGGTCTTTGTCCCGATACCGGATATCGATATCCGTATCTATACCACCTTTGTCCATCAGTTCCGCTAATGCCGCATCCGTTATAGACATGGACCCGGATACGGCCACCGTGCGGCATGCCAATTTCGGGTTTTCCATCCGAAGCGTCCTGGCAAACCCGGATAGGGCCGCATACTGGGGCTGGGTCCCATCCCCATGGGACGCTTCCCGGAACAGGTACAGGAGCAGGCACGATTCTCCAATCCCCTGCTTGAGGAGTGCCTTTGAGATATGGAAGATCGAATAGAAGCTGCGCTCCATCTGCCTGCCGAGTTCCTGCTCATCCAATGAAAATTCGCCCTCAGACCACATGTGTACGATGCGTTCCGGCAGCGGTCCGGATTCACTCATGGCGGCCATCACTTTTTCGTATCCCGCAGGCTCACCGGGGCAAACCGTGTATGTGCTCTCATTCAGGCATTGGAAGCGGTCACCCGGGCGAACCAATACTACTTTTGTGTTGAGC
>CAYSUA010000707.1:0-3247 GCA_964433795.1 uncultured Desulfobacteraceae bacterium
TCATAGTTCAGGGTTCAGAGTTCAGGGTTTAAGCATCTGCATTCCCTGACACCTGACACCTGAAACCCGAAACCTTGATCAATTCTATTTCACTGTATCTACCATCATATCCAGAACATGTTCAAATGCTTTAGGATTTTTTGCCCTTAGTTCCGTAAATACAAAATGGGATACTCCCGGAGCGATATACAGTTCTCTTTTCCGGGCCTGAACCGCCGAAGAATAGATCTTTTCGATAACACCATGCGGAATCACCCGGTCGAACTCGGCTGCAACGATAAACAGCTTTCCCCTGAAATCCGCCAGCAGCTCCCAGGCATCTGAATGCTCCCAGCTATTCGGCTTTCGAATGATCTGCGTAAACCCGTCATTAAAGGGAACCGGGTAGGCTTCAGCCGTATACATGGCAGGCACCAGCAGAACGAGATTTTCCACCGGGTACCGATCGATGAGCTTAACCGCCGTATAGGCTCCCATGCTAGCCCCGATAACGGTCAACGGCTTCTCAATCGGCTGTGAATCGATAACCGTACAAGTCTGCTCGGTTCTTTCCAACAGACTGGAAATTTTTAGATTTCCACCGGTATCCCCGTGGCCGATATAATCAAACGCACAGGAGCTGATTCCTTTCTCTAATAATCTTCCCCTGAGATAACTGAATTTGCTTCGCGATGAGTCCCCGCCACCGTGTAGGATCAGTGAACGGGCAAATTCATGATTCGTGAGAAAATCGCCGGTTAAAATATGCCCTTTGAATTTAATGTTGAATATACTCGGTACAGGAAGTTCCACTTCAAAATCGGGTGATATTGGCATCTGAATTCTGAATCCACTGGTCAAATCGCTGCCGGAGATAGCGTTTGAACCAGTATCGGGTTGTCGGGTAAAGCAGCAGCAGCCCCATTGCATCGGTCAGGAAACCGGGAGTTAACAGCACGATTCCGGCAATAAAAATCAAAAGCGCATCAACCAGCTCCTCTTGAGGTAGAATTCCCTGTTCGAGGCTGGCTCGCACCTTGAGCATGGTTTGTAGTCCCTGCATCTTTGCCAGATAAGCCCCTGCAAAAGCGGTGAGTATCACCATAACAACCGTGTTGAAGGCCCCGATAGACCCACCGATCTTGATAAACAGGTATATCTCGGCAACCGGAATCAGGGTAAACGCAAGAAACAGTTTAAACAGCATAAATAGGGGGTATCCTTTCTATAAAACCCACAAATCGATAGAAAAATGACAATGATAGGAGATGATGTCAAGCAAATCCCTCCAGGAGTTGAAATTCATCCTATTTCAAAGACAGTTCGTCTCATTCCACAAGAAAAGTGTCTCGTGTCGCAAGACAAAATGTCGCCGAATTAAGGCATCCCATCAACATAAATCTCATACATAATACCATAACATATTAAAATAATTGTATAACATTGAATAAAATTAATTGTACAACATTGTGGCACGGTAATTGTAACTAAATTTCAGAAATGAAGAATCAAATAATATGTTTCGAGTTCGTAATTCTTTAAGACAGATTTTATTAATTTCACTTTAAAGGGGGCAACATTATGAATTGGACCGTAGGTAAGAAAATGTTATTGGCCGGAATCGTCATCGTTATCGGCTTGACGGCATAGGCTTTGAATTCGTATCGGACGAATTCGGCGACCCATACGTCATGGATGGAAACCGAACTGCGCATTGACCAGGTGGATCTGCTCAACAAAATGGAGCTGGAACTTTCCCACTTGATGCTTGCAGCAATGGATTCCATCATCGATAAGGATGCAGGCAAGATCGACCAGGAACGACAGGAGGGTATCAATACCAGTGTCGACTTCATCAACAAGAATCTGGGAAAACTGATTGAACTGGCCGATACGGATGAAGAAAAACAGTTGGCAAAAAAAGTTCAGGAAGGGTTTCCCAACCTGGCCAAAGGGATCCAGAAAGATCTCAAAGACTTGATCGAGCAGGGTTCCGTTAAACTGAATCAGGTCAAAGCGGATTTTACCAAATTGGATGATGAACTGGACAGCCTGGGAGATCCCATAGAAGAGCATCTGGTTAAAATCTTCAAATCCGTTCAGGAAGAACAGAAAGAAGCCACCGATCTCGCAATTCTGCGCAACCAGCAAATCGCTCTCTTAAATGACATGGTACGGGCCCACGGCAATATGATGTTGGGCGCCATGGATTCCATCATCGATAAGGATGAAGGTAAAGTTGACCCGGAACGAATCGCGTCCATCAATGCAAGTGTGGCGTTCATCGACAGCAATCTGGTTAAGCTGATGGATCTGGCGGACACGGACGAGGAGAAAAAGGATGCCCAGTTTATTCAGGATACATTTCCGAAACTGGCCCAGGGCATCCAGGTGGATCTCGTAAAACTCATCGAAACCCGGGCATCTCAAGAGGACTTCACCAAGATAGACGACGTGCTGGACAATTATGGCGATCCCATCGAAGAGCATCTGGTTAAAATCTTCAAATCGGTTCAGGAAGAGCAGAAAGAGGCCATGGCTCTGGCGGTTCTTCGCAACAATCAGATGGCGCTTTTAAACGATATGGTCCGCGCACAGGGCAATCTCATGCTCTCTGCCATGGATTCCATCATCGACAAAGAAGAGGGCAATATCGAAGAAGAGCGATATAAAGCTATCGCGCAGAGCGTAGCATTTATCAGTGCCAACCTGGACAAGTTGGTGGAATTGGCAGACACGCCGGAAGAAAAGAAAGCCGCCGAGAATGTCCGGAGCTCTTTTCCCAAGTTGGCCAAGGAAATCCAGGTCGAGTTGAAAGACCTGATCGAAAAAAGCGCGGTACTTGCCAAGCAGATCGAAGTTGATTTCGTTAAAATCGACGATGTGCTGGATGAATATGGTGATCAGGTCGAAGCAGACCTAGGTCGGATCATCGCATCTGTGCAGGAAGAACAACATGAGGCGGCCGAGGCTTCGGAAAAACTCATCGCCGCTTCCACCAAAATCGGAATCATCGTATTTTTCTTATCACTCGGAATAATTATTCCTGTGTTCTTTCTGATCAGCCGCTCCATTACCAAACCGCTGGCCCAAGCCATCGACAATCTCGGCGAAGGGTCCGATCAGGTGGCTTCCGCTTCAATGCAGGTGTCCACCTCAAGCCAGTCTCTTGCGGAAGGGGCATCCGAACAGGCGGCATCCATCGAGGAAACGTCATCGTCTCTTGAGGAGATGGCCTCCATGACCAAGCAGAACGCGGACAATGCCA
>CAYSUA010000708.1:0-1719 GCA_964433795.1 uncultured Desulfobacteraceae bacterium
CTCATTTCTGAATTGGACACATTTCTGCCCTCATTTTTTTTCGTGGATGAACATTAGAAATCACTGGTCAACCGGTTTAACACGCTTTCTGCAAGTTTTTCAGATATCTCATCAATGGCTTCACGCTTGTTCTCTTCAGTTTGTTGATTGGTCGGGGCCACTTGATATGCTTCGTTGGCGGTAACGCCTTTGGCGGACCAGACCACCTTACCATCCGAAAGGGTCAGCTTTAAATCAACCCTGACTACCACCCGCCTCTCGGAAGCGTTGGTTACCCCCCTCGGGGATACCGTCTCTGTGCCGGAGGAAACGATGGCTCCGGAAATGATGCCGTCTGCACTCTGTCTGGCTGTAAAATTTACACTACCGTTTCTGGTAATTTCATAGATCAAATCATTGGTAAATTTTTGCTCGATTCCGGTTTCCGATGTATTATTTTCAAAAATCTCCACAAAAACAGACTTTATCCCGGACGGAAAGCTGCCGCCGCCGGAAAACCGATAACCGCAACCTGTAAACAGCGCGCAATATAATATTATTACTCCCGCAACCATGAGTCTTTTTCTAACCTGCACACGCTCCTCCTCGCATCTTCGATGCATCACCCTCAAATCACAATATTAACAAGTTTTTCCTTAACCACAATAACTTTCTTTATCGGTTTTCCGTGGATGAATTTTTGAATCCTCTCATCCTCCATGGCCATGGACTTCAAGGTTTCTTCATTTGCATCCGGACTCACGGTAAACCGGCTTCTCAACTTTCCGTTGACCTGGATGACGATCAGAAGATCGTCTTTGGCCAATGCATCCTCCCGGTATGTCGGCCAAGGGGCCAGCAGAATGCTCTCTTTTTGACCCAAGGCCTCCCACAATTCTTCCGACAAATGGGGTATAATGGGCGAGAGAAGCAGAACCATGGCTTCGAGAGTGAACCGTTTGACCTGCGGTTCCAGGGGGTCATCCTGAGTCCCATCGATTCCGTAACAGGCGTTTACCAGTTCCATGATGGCACTGATGGCCGTGTTAAAGTGAAATCGATCCTCGATATCGGTGGTTACCTTTTTGATGGTGGCATGGGTTGTTTTATAAAGGGCTCGGATTTCACCGTTAAGCCGGTCAGGGTGATCGGTAAAAGGAGATACCTCCTTGATATCGTCCATCCACAACTGAGCCAATCGCCATACCCGGTTAATAAAGCGGAAGCCCCCTTCCACTCCTTGCTCACTCCATTCCAAATCCTTTTCCGGAGGAGCGGCAAACAGACAAAACAGGCGGGTAATATCCGCACCGTATTTCGCCAAAAGGGTGTTCGGATCGACAACGTTTTTTTTGGACTTGGACATTTTTTCGATACGCCCCAATTCAGCAGCCGCTCCACACATTTTACAGATCCGTCCATCGTCTTTGATCTCCACCTCTTCCGGAAACAAGAATCCATGCTCGGGGCATGAAATGGTCTCTTTGCAGACCATACCCTGGGTCAACAGCCGGGTAAACGGCTCCTTGAACTTCACCAACCCCAAATCGTTAAGTACCCGTGTGAAATACCTCGAATAGAGTAGGTGCAAAATAGCATGTTCAACACCGCCGATGTATTGATCCACGGGCATCCAATAGTCCACCGCCTCTTTTTCAAACATGCCGGTGTTAAATCCCGGACTGCAGTAACGCTCGAAGTACCAGGAAGATTCCACAAACGTATCCATGGTATCGGTCT
>CAYSUA010000708.1:1730-3233 GCA_964433795.1 uncultured Desulfobacteraceae bacterium
GCCCGAGAATCACCGCACCTGGGGCAATCGGTTTTGACAAAGCTTTCAAGACTCGGAAGCGGCGACCGTCCTCCGTCTAAAAGATCCACATCTTCAGGAAGCAAGATGGGCAACTCTTCTTCAGGTACCGGAACAATGCCGCAGGTCTTGCAGTGAACCATGGGTATGGGGGCTCCCCAATATCGCTGCCTGGATATACCCCAATCCCTCAAGCGGTAGCTTACGGTTTTCTTACCGATGCCGTTTTCCTCCAAATAACCGGCAATGGCATCCAAGGCATCTCTGCTTTTCATACCGTCAAACTGGCCGGAATTGACCATAACGCCTTCATCAGTAAACGATTCCGTCATGGTGCCGGCATCTAATTGAGTATCAAAGGGGGTTACCACTACCACGATATCCAGGTTGTATTTTTTGGCAAATTCAAAGTCCCGCTGGTCATGGGCAGGAACAGACATCACCGCGCCGGTTCCGTATTCCATCAGCGCAAAATTAGCCGTAAAGATCGGCATCCGTCCATTGCTCAACGGATTGGTACAATACGCCCCGGTAAATACCCCCTCCTTTTCATAGGTATCAACCGCACGGCTCGATCGATCCTGTAACGACATCCGGTCAATGAATTTGTTCACTTCTTTTTCTTGCTGTTTACCTTTGGAGAGCTCCGTCACCAGCGGATGCTCGGGGGCCAGACACATGAAGGTGGCGCCGAATACCGTGTCCTGTCTGGTGGTAAAAACGGGTATCTCAATGTCCGTGCCCTCCACCGGGAATCGAATTTCCGCCCCGATGCTCTTACCGATCCAGTTTCTCTGCATGGTAATCACTTTATCGGGCCAACCCGGCAGCCGGTCGCAATACGCCAAGAGATCTTCCGCATAGTCGGTAATCCGGAAAAACCACTGGGGGAGCCTTTGCTGCCGGACGGCCTTTCCGCACCGCCAGCACATACCGGCCTCAACCTGTTCGTTGGCCAGTACCGTCTGGCAAGGCTCGCACCAGTTTACAAACGACTCCTTTCGATATGCCATCCCCTTTTCATACATCTTCAGGAACAGCCATTGCTCCCAATGATAATAGTCCGGCTTGCAGGTTGCGATTTCTCGGTCCCAATCATAGCTGAACCCCACGCGTTTAAGCTCTGATCGCATGTTATCGATATTTTGATAGGTCCATTTCGCCGGATGAGAATTATTGGCGATGGCCGCATTTTCAGCAGGCATTCCGAACGCATCCCACCCCATGGGATGGAGTACATTATACCCCTGCATTTTCTTGTATCGGGCCACCACATCGCCAATGGTATAATTTCTAACATGCCCTATATGAATTTTACCCGAAGGATATGGGAACATCTCCATCAGATAATATTTCTCCCTGCTCGGATCTTCTTCTACTTTAAACAGTTTTGATGTTTCCCAGTTGTTTTGCCATTTCTCTTCGATTTTCTGAGGATTATATTTTTCATCCATGCGTGTTTTATCCTCCAGCACTCCCTAACCC
>CAYSUA010000709.1:0-3230 GCA_964433795.1 uncultured Desulfobacteraceae bacterium
CTAGAAAATTAAATAATAAGACTCCAATTCCATATATTAAAGCAATTATCAAAAGACCGCCCGGAATTTAAGAATATACCGCTTCTATACCGGTACAAACAAAACGCCACATCGATTCACGTGTCCTGGAAACAAAATCAGAATATATCTGATTCAACCTTTCTATCTCACTGGGAGCAGTTCATGGCTTCAGGAAGCGGAGGCATAGACATCAGTGTGTACGATTTTTTTCGGATATTGCTCAAATCCGGCGCCACCATCCGCTTTGAAGCTCAAAAGGGCGGGAAGCAGAACATTATCGTAAAAGTGGTTGAAACGCCGTAATCAAACCCTATTCAATCGATCCGTTACTTCCGGTTGCCTCGGCGACACCCTTGACTCTGTAAGACCACCTGTGTATCCGCCTTTTGAGAATGCAACCGACGGCCCGAGGCGTGGCTCGGGTTATCCTTATAAGGATTTTTGTTTGTCAGGCCACTATTTTTATGCTAACAGAATTTTTACCGTCCCGCCCCTTCGTTCTTTATGGACACACTAAAGGAAAATCTCGATGGCAGTGGTTACCATATCCCGTCAATTTGGAGCCGGTGGACACACCCTGGGCAAAATGGTCGCCGATAAATTAGGGTATTCTTTTGTTGACGAAGAGATTATTCAAATGGTGGCCAAAAAGGCAAGGGTTTCCACCAACTGGGTGGAATCTGTGGAGAAGGAAGCCGGTGGCCGCCTGCTTAAATTCATTACGGGATTGGTTCCTCGAAGTTTCATTGATCTGGTTCTCGATGACAACCAGGGATACATCGATGAGGAAATTTATGTGGATCTGCTTCATGAAATTATCTCCCGGATTGCAGATGAAGGGAATGCCGTCATGATCGGCAGGGGCAGTCAATACATTCTAAGGGATCGCGAAGATGCATTTCACGTGCTGCTGGTTGCCCAAAAGAAGGATCGCGTCCATTTCATGGAGACTCATTACGATCTTTCACCCAAAGAGGCGGCCACGGTGGTGAGTCGACAGGATAAACGACGTATCAATCTTTATCGGAAATTTGGAAAAGAAGACTTTGATCAACCCTACCTTTATCATCTCGTCATTAACACGAGCAAGCATAGTTTGGAAAAGGGATTTCGTCTGATTTGCAAACTGGTACAGAATTGATGAGTAGAGGTATACTATGCGCTGCTCTGAGCGTGAGTGTCGCTTAAGAACCGATCCAGGAATTTCTGATTGTCTTCGGATGTAATCTCCTTTGGCAGCTGCTGCAATGCCAGCTCCACTGCGGCATCCACCAATTCAGCCTTCAGCCGCTTTTTCGCTTCCAGGATCTGATTTTCCACTCGTTTTTGCGTTTCCGCAAGCATCTGCCGGCTTTGCTCTTTTGCCTCTTTGACAATCTGCTCTTTTCTCTTCTTTCCCTGCCCAACGATCCGATCTTTGAGATCTTTAAATCGGGCTTCACCTTCGTTTAAAGCCGTCTTGATTTCTTCGACTTCAGCAGTAGCCGTATTTTTATCTTTTTCTTTCTTTCTGATATCGGCTGCGAATTTTTCTCTTTGTCCTTTTACAAAATCCTTAAGGGGCGTTCTGGAAAACTTGATGATTACGGCAGCGAAAATAATAAAATTAACCCACTTTAAAACAAGATCATACGTTTCGCGCCATCCGCCGGCCTCTTCAGCGGCAAAAAGATCAGTACCCGGAATAAGTAGACACACCATTGCACAGAGAGAAATCCAGGCGATTTTGTTAATGCGCTTCATGAGAAATCCTCCGATCCAGAATTTTTTCCATGATTTGAATCGCCAAGGGTTCAAATTCCTTCTGAACTTGTTTTCTCGCTTCAACGATCTGTGCCTCAAGCTTCCGGGTTGTGTCTTCCCTGATCGTTGACACCTCCTTTACGGCGGCATCGACAATATCCGTTGCTTCCTGATTGCCCACGGCTTCAAGTTCTTTATTGATTTCAAATGCTTCCGATCGGACCGTATTCCTGCGTTCCTCTATCTCGAAGGTATACTGCTCAACATCTTCTTTTGCTTGAACAATATTCCGGGCGATCTGGTTGAGATACTGATCCCGATCTCCCCGGGTCTTTAGCAGCGGCTGGAACATGATCCGATTAATGATGAACAGGAAGATCAAAAACGAAATGACCTGAACGATCAGGGTTTCATTGATACTAATCAGGGCGATGTTGCTGACAATTTGCATGGGCTTACAATCCTATCAGACGACAAATAAGAGTAATAACGCAACAACCAGTGAATAGATTCCCGTCGATTCTGCTACCGCCTGTCCCACCAGCATGGTCCGTGTCAGAAGTCCCGCTTGCTCGGGATTCTTTCCGATGGCTTCACACGCCTTTGCTGCAGCCATTCCCTCGCCGACACCCGGTCCGATCGCACCGAAACCCATTGATAATCCGGCCCCGATAAATGCTGCTGCTTTGACGATATCCGCACCTTCAATTGAAATTGGCATTTTTTCCTCCTAAATCTAAAATCTTCATTTTATGTTTGAATGTGTCTAGACCACGAATATAAGAACCAAACTGATGACCATCGCATATATGGCCGTGGATTGAGAAACCGCCTGTCCCACCAGCATGGTCCGCATCAAGTCCCCGGTTTTCTCAAGATTTCTCGCCACCCATTTTGCCGTGCTTTCAGCTGCCATACCGTTTCCGATACCCGGCCCGATACCCCCGAAACCCATGCTGATCCCGGCCCCCAGCAGCGCCATGGAGGCACTCAGGGTTGTCGCTTCCGGAAAAGCTTTAAACATGAGAATAAAACTGACCAGCAATCCAAAAATGGAAGGGGTTTGGGCCACCGCCTGCCCCACCAGCATGATGGTGGTAACTTGGCCGACGGAGCGGGGCTGTCTAGAAATTCCCTCACAACTCCCACCGGCGGCCATACCCCCGCCGATACCCGAGCCGATGGCGGCAAGTCCGGTACTGATGCCCGCACCGAGGAGTGCCGCCCAGGTGGGGTTAAGGGGCGCATGACTGAATTTCATGAACATCAACATCAAGGCAACCACCATGGAAAAGATTGCCGGGGTTTGACACACTGCGGAACCGATGAGCATATTGGTGGTGAGCTGACCCACCATTTCAGGTTGCCTGGCGGTTCCCGAACAAGCTTCTCCGGCCGGAAATCCGCAGCCGATACCGGAACCGATGGCCCCGAACCCCATGCTGATTCCGGCTCCCAAAAGAGCG
>CAYSUA010000710.1:0-3229 GCA_964433795.1 uncultured Desulfobacteraceae bacterium
GTTCAGCGTTTCAATAACGAACTGTATTTCGGGTCACTGCCTTCTTTCTCGGCTTGTTTGAAAATTGTAATATTGAAACCAGCCGACCCTAAATATTTCACTCCTTCCGCTTTTTCTAAAGAAAGAGAAACTGGAAACTAACCTGTCGGATCGACGCTGAAAGCGACGTGTGGGGTCGAAGCCCAAAGGGCGTAGCTCCAAGCCTGAAGAGCGTCCCGCTTCCCAGGATGCACTCAAGGAACTCATTGATGACGAAACGGAGGTGGACATCAGAACCAGCTGCGTGGTAGAAGGTTTGTAAAGCAGGTTATTCAGGCAGCTTCAATACAATGAATTGAGGCTTGAAGTTCAGAGAAAATTTTGACGATAGTGATGCTTCAAGCCTATTTCATCTGGGGAAGTGAAGTATGAGAATTCTATCATTATTATTCTTGACGTTCGTAACGCCTGCGCTTTTGTGGGCAAGCAGCCGAGGCGAAGAATTGAGGGTTCATCAGCTCATTCAGCAGGGTTGGCAGATTCAGGAAAAGGAAAGTTTCATCGACAAGAGACCCGGGCTGAAACCCTATCAGAACCTGAGGCGTGATGTGCAGGTTGTTCTGTACCGTCTCCAGCGCGGCGAAGATGTCCTGTTCTGCCGGGTGGAATATGACAGCCAGCATGACACGATCCGGGAATTCTGTGCTTGCAGCGCTGAGGAAGCAGCAGAACGCCTGACAGACTAAAATACTTCATATCGAATCTCCCATGTTTGATATGATCGAAAGCATGATAATCAATGCCGTTAAGCATTAATGCAAGACCGCTAGTCCGGCCTTAAAAGGCTCAAGGCCTAATATCAATTGAATTTTTTAACAGCGTCCCGCTTTATATGACCCCTTTTTATAAGGAGTATAGAATGACCCGCAAATTTTCTCCTTCCACCCGATAAAACGGGTCAAAAAAGTGCATTTTGGACTTGCTAAGCAGCGCTAAATAGGATAGTCAGCATGCGAAATGATTTAACTTTTCTGAACGGGAATATCGTTATCCCCGCATTGAGCGGTGTCCATTATCCGGTTTAATCCCCATTTTTTCGTTTCAAATACGTAAAAACGTGTATCGATAGGTGATCGGAAAAAATATACGGAGTCGCTGAAAAGGCAATCCGGCATTTATGGATGCACTTAACCGGTTCGCTGGATTAGGGGGCAGCCGGTTATTAGAAAAGTAAACCACCCAAAAAGAAGAAAGATTTATGGAAGAAAACAAACGAAAAATAATTGAAGAAAGGTTGTTCCAGCTTTTTGCACAGAACAACCAGGACAAAAACGAAAATCAACTCACCAAAAACATATCCAGCGGTGTCAAGGTAATAAGGCGCCGCAAGGGAAAACCGGATCTGCATATCTCCTGAAAAAAAGCATTTAAAGCCGAAAGGTCCGCCTTCGGTTGGAGTGGTCGGGGTCACCTATCGCCAGCTTCTGGACATGTTCTGGAGCACATCATGCGCCAGGGGCTGCAGATGATGGCCGAGCTTTTCTGGGATTTAGGCGAACCGGGGCTGCCAAAATAAGCAGCGGTATATGTTATGAGCTATAAAGATCACCGTTTGTACGGCTGGCTGAGTGAAGTGCGGCGCGATCTGCACATGCACCCGGAGACCGCCTTTGAAGAGGTCCGCACCACGGCCAAAATCAAGGATATTCTGGGCAGCCTTGGAATTCCCTTGGTGGAGCTTGATGAGCCCCCCAGACCGGCGGCGAAGACTTCGCTTTTTTTGTGCAAGAGATCCCCGGATCCATCATGCGGGTGGGCTGCACTAATCATGAAAAGGGTTTGGACCACCCGCTGCATTCGCCCTATTACGACATGGATGAAGAAGCCCTGGCCGTGGGGGTGGAGGTGTTCAAACAGGCCATGCGCGATTATTTGATTTAGCCGGTCTGGATGAATACCATTTTATTTAGCCTTGACAGGCTGGCGGTTTTTTGATGACGGGGATTTTCATGCAGGCAAATGACAGCCTTGTATTGCTCCCTTTTCTCCATTAATTTGTTTCCTCTATAAGAGCTTTGATGTTTTCTGTACTGACAGAAGGAGGCATTCCTCCTCCACAGGATAGAATAATCCTGGATGGATCTTCCAAACAATCGATTATTGTTCGGGTTGCTTTTGCGACCTGCTCTGGTGTTCCATTGGCCAGGACGTCACGGGGAGGAATATTTCCCAGCAAGGTGATTTTGTTTTTGGTCCAGCCTTTCACTTCATTTAGGGTATGCTGAATTCCAAAATTCAGAAGGTTGATACCGATTTCAGGATAATAGGGTGATGAGACCTGGATGGGAGAGTCGTTATGAAAAAATTTAACGGTCACGTCTGTGTCGAAGATTTGCTTCAGATACGGTAAGCCGAACTCCAGAAAATCTTCTTTGCCGATAAAGCCAACAATATCATCCAGTAACAGCATGCCATCAATCCTGGGAAAGTGCTCCCGTTGAACAGCAATCCAGTCTACAAGAAATTCACTAATTATGGTGAGCATTCGGTGCATACGTTCCGGGTCGGTTTTAAGGGCCATCAAAAATTCAGTGCTCCCCATTAAGAAGGAGGCAATATTTAGAGGGCCACGAGCCACGGCAAACCGAATTTTATGGTCTGCATTTTGGATCTCCGGTTCCCCTTGTTGCAACCGTTTGATTACAAAAGGCAGTAGACCGTCGGTCCGGGCGTTTGGTTTTTCAAGCCGATCCACATCCTCAACCGAGGGGAATATGGGTTTGGCAAAGGGGAATTCATCTTCCTCCCAGACACTGACTGCACCAAAAGCAGAGGGTTCTGTACACATACCATATTCAGACCAGAACCCCGGAAGAAAAAGGGTCTGGGTAAAGGTTTCTATGGCCTTTTGATTGGTCTTCATCCAGACAGAGTCATTTGTAAAATACTCTAAAATCGAATAACCCGCCCAATTAGGAAGCCAGGGGCTATCGATAATAAAACCTGTAGGCATTGGATGGAGCTGTTCCCCATTGATAACAGCACACAGTATTTCCCATTGTTTGTCATTCATATATGTTTCTCCTTTAAAGCTGTACGGGGGGACGTTCGTGCACGACATGCCTAATAAAGCTATGCACGTTCAACACGAACGTCCCCCCTGATAGATATAGGGTTTGCGTACCGGAATTATACACAAAGGTCAAACGGAGACTTGATAATCATATAAAGGGCTACCCGTTCCGGGGGA
>CAYSUA010000711.1:0-3218 GCA_964433795.1 uncultured Desulfobacteraceae bacterium
GGAGCGTTGGTAAATGACGCGCTGGATGCTTCTGAAGAACTTGAATAGAAAGGGATTCATGCACGGGTGCTCGACATTCATACCATTAAACCGCTTGACGAAGATGCTGTACTTTCAGCTGCAAAAGAAACCGGTGTGCTGGTCACCGCAGAGGATGCGAGTATCTACGGCGGATTGGGCGGAGCCGTTGCTGAATTGGTATCGGAAGAATGCCCGGTTATCCTGAAACGGGTCGGAATACGGGATCAATTCGGTGATTCAGGTACTTCCGAGGAGTTAAAAACGCATTACGGTTTAAACGCCGCTTCAATCTCTCAAGCTGTGGTTAAGGCCGTCGCAAACCGGAAGTAAAGAATTCACCGCAGAGACGCGAAGTTCGCAGAGGTTAAATTGATCTTTTGCCTTTCTGCTGAGAGGCCAGAAAGCCAAAAACAACATCCCTTCGGGATTTTAGATGTTCCTTGGTTGAATTCTGAAAAATATATTGCATTGAATCTCTACCGCCTAACTGCCGCAGGCTGATAGCTTTTCATTTGCCGACCTCTCAGCGGCAAATGAAAAATTACCAAATATCTTTGCGATCTCAGCGTCTTTAGCGCAGCGGGCGGTAAATATTCATTAGCACAGAATAAAAAAGGAGAAGATCATGAAGAAAAAACTGAGCCGTATCGACTTACAAAAGATGAAAGAAGAAAACAAGAAAGTGGTCTGGGTAACCGCCTACGATTACATCACCGCCCAATTGGCAGAACAGGCCGGCATGGACATGCTGCTGGTGGGCGACAGTCTGGGAATGTCCGTCTATGGCTATGACGGTACGGTACCGGTTACCATGGATCAATGCATCTATCATACGGAGGCTGTCCGGCGGGGCGCTTCCAATACCTTTGTCATCGGCGATATGCCCTTTGGTTCCTACCAGACCGGCTGGCAGGATGCCGTCAAGAACGCCGTTCGATTCTATAAAGAGGCGAGTGTGGACTCCATTAAACTGGAAGGGGGAAAGCGTGTCCTAGAGGTTATCAGGGCCATTGCTGATGCCGGAATGTCGGTTATGGGACACATCGGTTTGACCCCCCAATCCAGCTCGGCATTGGGAGGTTTCAAGGCTCAGGGGCGAACGGCAGAAGCAGCAAAAGCCACCATAGAGGATGCCTATGCGGTCTGCGAGGCAGGTGCATGGGCAATATTGGTCGAAGCCGTGCCGCCGGAGGTGACCCGGATTATGGCGGATGAGCTTCCGATTCCCATATACGGTATCGGCGCCGGTGACTGCGACGGGCAGGTGATGATTTGTACGGATATCTCGGGTCTGTTTCAGGCATTTACACCAAAGTTTGTTAAAAAATATGCGGACATCGGGGCTGATTTGCGGAAAGTCTTTGAAGACTATATCGTTGATGTTCGGGAGAGCCGGTTCCCTGCCATGGAGCATACCTACAAAATGATTGACGGGGAACTGGAAAAACTTCAAAATTTGCGTAAAAAGTAGAATGATCGATTAATAGAAAGAGATGAGGAGTCTCTATGTCCAAAAGAACGTTTTCCCTTCGATACGGCCATGGTGAGATATCATTCGAGCTTCCTTCCGAGCAGTTGCTGTACGAGTTAAAGGGGAGAAACCGTAAACCTCCTGAATATCTGCCTGCTGCGTATTTCCACGCACTGGATCATCCCATCGACAGCCCGCCCTTGAGAGAACTCATCAAACCCGGAGATCGGGTGGCCATAACCGTTAGCGACGTCACCCGGGGATGGCAGAGAAATGCAGATACCCTGCCCCTCCTCGCCGAACTCCTCAACCAAGAAGGCGTATCCGATGATAACATCACCATCATCATCGCGGTAGGCGCTCATCGGCAAAATACCGATGAAGAGTTTATCGAACTGTGCAGCAAGGACGTATGTCATCGAATACGCGTGGTTAATCATAATGCCTGGGACACGGAAAACATGGTCTATCTGGGAAAGACCTCACGCGGCACCGAGGTTTCCGTAAATCGACTGATAACGGAAGCCGATAAGGTCATATGCACCGGCGGAGTCATATACCACTACATGGTCGGATATGGAGGAGGACGCAAGAGTATCCTGCCAGGCATTTCGTCACTGAAAACCATCCAGCAGAATCACATCTGGGCCCTGAACGCTGAAGTCGGCAAGGGCTCGAATCCCATCGCCGCCAATAAAATAACCACAGGAAGCCCTTTGCATGAGGATATGATGGAAGTGGCCGCATTTGTATCCCCCTGTTTTATCGTGAATGTGGTTCCCAACCTGGACGGTAATATCTGCGGTATCTTTACCGGCAATTGGGTTTCAGCATGGTGGGAGGCCACAAAACTGGTCGACCATATCTTCGGAGTGGAGATCGATGAGCAGGCCGACATCGTCATTTCCACAGCCGGCGGTTATCCCAAAGATATTAATTTGTATCAAACGCAGAAAACCATCGACAATGCCGTCTATGCCATGAAACCCGGTGGAGTCTGTATCATTCTTGCCGAGTGCCCGGATATCGCAGAGCCCAAAGAATTCTATGACTGGTTCAATTATCCGAGTTTTCTCGAGATGGAAAAAGCAGTAAGAGCCAATTATCACATGTCCGGGTGGACGGCGATCAAACAGATAGAATATTCAGATATGGGCACCATCATTCTGCTGACTCGGCCGGAGAACAACGAACTGGCCAAGCGGGCCGCGGTCCTGCCCGTCAATTCCATGGACGAGGCGCTTGCGACGGCTTATGAAAAATGCGGAACAGACACCCCCAAAGTGACCGTCATGCCCCAGGGAGCCAACACGTTTCCGATCTATAATAAATAGTTTGACCCCTGACCTCTGACCCCTAAAATAGAGTATTGAGGATATCCAGAATATAATATATGACCAGAACCACTGAGTTGCGTTTAATTCAATTAAAACACCGATTTTGAATTTATCGATGCTCACGCTCACCTGGTCCGGGACATAGAGGAAGAGGAAAATTACTTTCTGTTCCCCGGACGCCGCCGATGCGACCGGTACGGAACACCGGATCGGGCCATAGAATACATGGATATGGCCGGTATCTCCAAGATGGTGTTTCTGAACCTGATACCGCGCCAATTTCGCGGTCCCCTCGTGGAAAAGGCAAAGATCCAAGGATTGCCTGAAAACGAACGGCGAGCGAAAGAAAAGGAACTTGGCGAACAGGTTGCCCCCATCATGCGGGAGAT
>CAYSUA010000712.1:0-3216 GCA_964433795.1 uncultured Desulfobacteraceae bacterium
CGGCCTTGCTCAGCGAAAAAATCACTCATTTCTGAATTGAACACATTTCTGGCCCATTTTCTTTCGTGGATGGGTACTAATTGATTCCTGGCGCCTGATACCCAACATCCAATGCACCCAGAGCACCCTTCAACAGTTCTTCCCTTTTTGAGAATCGATTGGATAAGACGGTTTTTATGTCATTAAAGTCACAAAAGAGGTGACCACGAAATTTAAGGACATATCCGAGCAGAATCAAATTGACAGACCGGTGGACCTGATGTTCAATGGCCAAGCGATCCGCATCAACACCATAAACCGATTTGTCGGTTTCTATAGTTTTTGAGTCGGAACAATTGATAATGGACCACCCGCTCTCTTTCAAATAGTGCCCATGCTGCAATATGTTTTCTTCCTTTAAGGCGAGTATACCGTCAGCCTGACCGGATCGAATCAGGACACTTGAAAAATCTCCCACTTTTAAATGGGATATGACCGTACCCCCCCGCTGCGCCATGCCGTGGGTTTCGGAAGTTACGACCGGTATCCCTTTTTGAATTGCGGCTTCGGCCAACAGGCGGGTTACAAATAGAATCCCTTGTCCCCCAATACCGCTGATGATGATTTGTTGTTTTAAACCGTCTGTCATTTTCATTTACGGTTCACGATCCTTTCTGAATGGAACCCTTCGGGCACACCGAAATACAAACCCCGCAATCTGTGCACAATATGGTATCGATTTGCACACAATCTTCCGTTTCATCCAATATCAGAGCCGGACACTCAAACTGCTGAATGCAATATCCGCATCCATCACAATCATCCGTGATCTCCACGGGAATCGGTTTGGGATGGGCATTTCCGGAAAGTCGATCAAGCAGACAGGGGTGCCTTGCGATTATAACAGCGGGTCCCTTTTCACGGCTGAATTGAACGGCATCTTTGATTAACGAAATGAAGTCTTCTACTTGATAGGGATCCGCCGTACGACAGAAATCGATCCCGCAGCCCCTGATTAAACCGGGCAAATCGAACGCCTCATCGTTTGACATCCCGCAGGTTGTCGGTGTCGGTTGATTGCCGGTCATGGCCGTTGTTCGATTATCAAGAATGACGAGAACAAATCGAACATCATTAACAACAGCATCCACAAGAGCCGGCATGCCTGCGTGGAAAAAAGTGGAATCGCCGATGGTGGCTACAATGTCAGGACGTTTTTCCGTATCTTTAAAGGCATGATAAAAGCCCGAAGCCTGACCGATGGCGGCTCCCATGCAAAGCACGGTATCGACTGCACCGAGATTGAGCCCCAGGGTGTAACAGCCGATATCACTGGTATAGATACCCTTGGGGACCGCCTTTTTAATGGCAAAAAAGCTCGCCCGGTGGGGACAGCCGGCACATAAGGTCGGCCTTTTTCCTGGGACGGCGGGTATGGCATAGTTCTCAAACGGCATATGGGAAAACCGGCATAAAATCTCTTCAATCTGTTCGGGTAGAAGTTCGCCGACTTTGGGTACAATACCGGAAAGCTTGCCCTTCACCCGGTGTCGATCAGCAAGCTGCATCTCTATAACGCCTGTGGTCTCCTCGAGAACCAAAATCTCTTCATAGGTGTCGAACAAATCGGATATAAACTCGGTATGGAGTGGAAACGGTTGGATGACCTGGTAGAAAGGGATTGAATCCCAGAGCGTTAACGATTTTAAAATCTCTTTTGTATGCCCGGCTGCCACTCCGGATGCAACCACAGCCCTTAGACCATCTGTTTCCGGATTTAACCGAATCGGCAAGGTTCGTTCATCGGATGCGAGCGCTTTAAGTTTATCTTCGAGTTCTTTATGTAGTAGAAAACGAAACTTTGGAGTCGCTGCCCATCGGCTGGGTTCTTTGTGAAACTCAGGTGTTTTAGGATCGGATTGAATGGATCCCGGTAGAATGTCCTGGCGGGAATGACAAATGCGTGTGGTCGGCCGAAGCATAACAGGAATTTTATATGCCTCTGAAAGCTTGAATGCGGTTTCAACCAGTTCTTTGGCTTGTTTCGGAGAGTCTGGATCCAACACCGGAATCTTTGCCATCATGGCCATCAAACGACTGTCTTGTTCTGTCTGCGACGAATGGGGTCCGGGATCATCTGCACTAATGACAATGAACCCTCCCTCTGTTCCCAGATATGCCGCACTCATCAATGGGTCCGATGCAACATTAAGACCGACCTGTTTCATGCTCACAGCACTCCGCAAACCCGTCATGCATCCGGCATAAGCAATCTCAAAAGCGACCTTTTCGTTAATCGCCCATTGGGCGTGCATGGATGAAGCGTGCACATTTTTCTGAATCATCAACGAAGACATAATTTCAGAAGCAGGTGTTCCGGGATAAGATGTCGCAATCGCACAACCATTTTCCAACAACCCTCTTGCAATTGCCTCATTGCCCAACATCAATTCTCTTTTCGCCAAAACGCTCCCTCCATAAAAAAAGAGCCTCCGAAGAGACCCTGGCTTAAAAATGCAGACACTTCATTTATCCCTCGATGATTTTTCCGCTTTCTCCTTTTAACTCAAAATCTGATAACTAAGATATATCGGTTTGTCAATACCCCCTCCCTGTCTCCGGGCTTAAAACAGTTTTTATGGCTGCTTCACACCCGGCATCCGTTAAGATCTTGTTAAACATAATGAATTTAGGGTTCCGTTCAAAATAAAACAGGTGCGAAAAGCAATTGCAGTCCGAGGCTCCTAATCCTTTAATGACATGAGACGCTTCCAATAATTTGCCCATGACCGCTGCCCAGTCATGCTCACGTCGGGTCCGGGTTGTGGACCACCAGATCTGAACCGGAGACGATCTTCGGCGAAGATAGTCCACATGCCAGTGGGGGTTTCGGTTTTTCCTGAGATGATGTCGAATTCTAGCGCTAAGACCGCCGGGACCGAAGGCACTCCCGACATATCCGTAATACCCCTTATTGAATTTATAGGCCCCCAGTTTGCCGATTTTAATGGTTTGATTCTTGTTCATTTGGAGGATCAGAACATAGGTTCCCGAAACCTTACCGATCATATCGTAAATCCTCCAAGCGCATTACCTTAGAAATAATTATTAAGAATTCTATGGCAAGAAAACTTGAATAACGAATGTCGAAGTAGTGTATTCTATCTTGCGGTTATGCACAAAGCCCAAGTTGTTTACTGGAATAGGCGTTGAAGATAATCCGATTCGCGGACGTGT
>CAYSUA010000713.1:0-2451 GCA_964433795.1 uncultured Desulfobacteraceae bacterium
TTATTCCAGCCGAAGAGAAGAAAATAAAGGCTTTAGGGCCACTTCATACAACCGATGACATAACGGCAGCGGGCTTCGTCTTGACACACTATTTTCTTTTTTTTATGATTCTTTTTCATTCTAAAATAATTGCTACGCGTCCTGGAGGTCAATATGAAAGCTGATATTTCAGATATCATCAAAAGAGCGGATATTGAAAACTGGAAAGCCATAAAGATAGAGTACGGGGAGGATTTTCTCGATATTCGTGTACCACAAAACTGCGTTACCCTACAGATGAAAAAAATGCCCTGTTTGACGCATTCCAAAGAAGAAATCTCAAACGCTTTAAACAATCCCATGGGATCTCCCGCCATTCCGGAAATTATTTGCTCCAAGGGAAAACCGGTGGAAGAGATAACCGTCTGCATTACCGTGTCGGATATCACACGGCCTGTTCCGTATAAAGGCGAGAACGGAATTCTCCTCCCCTTAACGGAGATTATTGAAGGCGCAGGGGTTAAGACGGAAAATATTGTCATCGTCATCGGAAACGGAATGCATCGGCCCAGCACCGCTGAAGAAAGACTCCATATGTACGGAAAAGAGATTGTGGATCGTTACCGGATTGTGGACCATGACTGCGAAGATATGTCCACAATGGTGCTGGCAGCCCGTACCACAAGAAATACCGAAGTCTATCTCAACAAGATTTTTTATGAATCGGATGTGAAAATTATTACCGGGCTGGTGGAGAGTCATTTCATGACCGGGGTGTCGGGTGGAAGAAAAGCCGTTTGCCCGGCCCTGGTGAACACCATGACCATTCAAAAATTTCATGGGGTCGATTTTCTGGAGCACCCGAATGCAACCAACCTGGTATTGGAGGGCAATCCATGCCATGAAGAGTCCTTGGAAGTGGCCAAAACCGTGGGGGTGGATTTTATGATCAGCGCAACACTCGACAATACCCTGTGCATTACCGGTGTTTTCGGTGGTGATTTGGAGAAAGCCCACCTGGCTGCCGTTGAAGCCATGAAAGAATTTGTCCGTATTCCGATCAAAGAACCCTACGATATTATTCTCACGCATGCCGGCTATGTGGGAAGAGACCACTATCAAAGCGTTAAATCCGCTGTCGGGGCTATTCCTGCGGTAAAGGAAAACGGTGTTATTGTACTGCTTGCAAACAATGTGGATGTTGAACCCATCGGATCACAGGAGTATAAAACCCTGTTGCATCTTTTCAAGATACTGGGTCCGGACGGCTACATCTCAATGCTCCGGCATCCCGACTGGGTATTCACCAAAGACCAGTGGGAACCCGAGATGTGGGGCAAGCCGATGAGAAAGGTCGGGACTGACGGCATCATCTACTGTTGCACTCAGATACAGGAGAAGGATTTTAAAATCATTCCGGGAATCAACGGCTGGGATTGCATCGATGGGCAGAAAGCATTCTCCTCTGAAAAAGCAAAGGCAGCGGACATGCTGCAAAATGCGGTCATCTATGCCGCCCACCATCCCAGGTTCGAAGGAAGAACGCCGACGATGGCCTTTGTTGATGAAGGGCCGTATGCCATACCCATGGCCCAAGTGTGATAGTTTTTTTTGATACCATAACCGATAAAAAGGTAATGGTAAGGAGTTTAGATTTTTAAAGTGTGATTCAAATGGAGTGCTGGAGCAATGGAATATTGGAGTGTTGTAAAATAAAGAATCAGTCCTTTAATCAATACTCCATTACTCCAATACTCCTAAAATATTCGAAATTGAAAACCCCTCTGTGGATGAATCTTTTTGGGGCTTATAGGATCCTGGATTTACTTCATGGCTTCTGCCACAAGTTCGGTCAGATCTTTAACCGGAAGGTCTATTCTCTGTCTCCGAGCACGCGTGGCTATGGTTCGCAGGCACTGCTGGCACGCGGAAACCACCATATCGGCACCGGTTCCCTGTATTTCGTCTATTTTCATTTGTGCCACCTGACCGGAAAGATCGGGATCGACCATCTCAACGTTGCCGCCGCCGCCGCAGCACATGGAAAGATTTCGGTTGTGGGGAAGCTCCACCAATTTTACTCCGGGAATCGATTTTATGACATTTCTCGGCTCTTCGTAGACTCCGCTGTTGCGACCCAAGTCGCACGGGTCGTGGTAGGTCACCGTGGTATTCAATTCCGATGTGAATTGAATCCGTCCTTCTTTAATGAGTTTGTCAATATACTGGCTTGAATGAAAGAGCTCCACTTCCGGATCGTAAAGATGTTTCCAGGTATGATAACAGGAGGGACAGGTGAATACCACGGATTTGGCACCGGTTTCTTTCACTTTTTTAATGTTGTGTTCCTTGAGGATTTCCATTTTATCCGGCATCCCCGCACCGATGAGTGGGAAGCCGCAACACCATTCTTCACCACCCAAAATGGCAAAATCGATCTCGGCCCGTTCCATGATGCGGGACATGTTTACC
>CAYSUA010000713.1:2461-3214 GCA_964433795.1 uncultured Desulfobacteraceae bacterium
GGAATTTTCTGGGCCATGGGAAAGAATGATGCCACACACCCCACAAAGAAGATGACCTCCGCCTGATCTTTTTCATAGGCCTGCTCCGGAAGGTCTTTGATCAATTCCTGCCATTCTCCCCGTTCTTCATTGTCGTCATCGGAGATATTGTGTTCTTCTTCCAAAAAGGATAGGAGGCGATTCGCAATTTTGGGATAAAGGCCTTCGTGAACCTGGCATTCGCGATCCCGAAACACCAGATCCTTGGTTTCCACGGCAGACAGGCAAGCCTGTCGGCAGGCGCCGCAACCCAGACAGGAGAAGATAGATTTTTCTGTTTCCGGACTCAATTCCAATCGCCCTTCAATTACGGCTCGGGTGATTGCATTTCTTCCCCTGGGTGCAGCAGATTCTTTCTTCTGAACGAGATAAACGGGGCAGCTGGGCAGGCAAAATCCGCATTTATTGCATTTGGCCACCTCGTCGTACGACAATCTTTTTAACTTCGTTATATTCATTCGAATTTACCTCTTTAGATTAATACTTAGTACACTCATTCTTTAATACGGTTACGTATTATATTTTGTCTCACCGCCCATTCGCTTCACTCATTAGAGGCACAGAGTTCACGGAGGTTTTGTTTCATATTCCTTTTCGCTGAGAAGGGCGAAAAGAAATAAACCCACGCCCTTCGGGCAAGGTTTATTTGTGAGTCGACTGCCGGAGGCATGATGGGTTTCGTTTGTCGGCGTCTCAGCGACAAACGAAAAATGA
>CAYSUA010000714.1:0-3211 GCA_964433795.1 uncultured Desulfobacteraceae bacterium
GCCCCCATCCATATTGGGTTTATGTCAAATATAGGGTGCGAAGCTTGAGTTTGTAATTTGTTTGAGATTTGGTGCTTGTCATTTAAGATTTTAACAGTTGTTGGGTGTTATGGAACGAAAAGACTATTACGAAGTATTGGGGGTCGAGAAGACAGCCGGTGCGCATGAAATCAAGGAAGCTTACCGGAATCTCGCCTTTCGATATCACCCGGATCGAAATCATGCCGATTCCGATGCCATGGAAAAAATGAAGGCCGTTAACGAAGCGTATGCTGTTTTGTCGAACCGCGGCAAGAAGAAAGAATACGACGCTATGCGGCAGCAGTTCGGAAATTTCGCATACAGTCAATTTAGAAAAGCATACACGGAGCAGGAAATCTACAAAGATTCTGATATTCACCATATTTTTGAAGAAATGGCTCGATCATTCGGAATCAGAGGCTTTGATGAAATATTCAAGGAGGCTCAAGCCCAAACTCAGAAATCCCAATCTTTCGAATATAAACGACCCGGTGTATTCATCAAAGGTTTTGCCTTCTCCGGATGGCTCAGCCCGGGGTTCCTAAAGTTTCCGTTGGCTTTGAATATGGGCAAACTTTTCAAGTCGCTGCTGGGTCTCTCCAGCAGACCGGAAATCACGCACACGGGTAAAGATATCCATGACACCATTTATATCCAGCCCCACCATGCCCTGGCCGGAGGTCCCTTTGCTTACTTTCACCGGAAAAAAGCCAAAAAATTGATTGTAAAGATTCCGCCGAGAATAATAAGCGGTCAGAAAATCAGACTTACCGGTATGGGTGAAGATGGTAAAGGCGGTGGAATGCCCGGTGATCTTTTAATTACCGTCAACGTCAGAAAATCCATCATGGGCAACATTAAAAACCTTATCGGTTCTATTCGGAAGCAATAAAAAAGGGCAATCAAGCCGCGTGCTTGATTGCCCTTTTTGAATCTGAATCGTCAGCTAGACTTTTGGACGTTTACGGCAGCCGGGCCTTTTCGGCCTTCTTCGATGTCAAAGGTAACTTGATCGCCTTCATTGAGCGTTCTGAAACCCTCTGAATTGATGCCTGAATGATGCACGAACACATCCGGACCGTCCTCCTGCTCGATAAAGCCGTAACCCTTTGTCTCGCTGAACCACTTTACGATTCCATTCGCCATTGTGACACACTCCTTTCACTAGAATTCTCATAGTTTCATATCTCAGGGTGCCACATTGACAAATGAAACACTTCCTCAGATCGAAACCCTCCCCCTAAATCGGGCGGACCCTTGATTGATTCCATCATTATAACTTTTTTTAAATCGAATTCAAGAGTTTCTGCACAAAAAAATTAATATATCAATAGAATTCACATTTTTCGCTATTCGATGATCTCCGGATTTGCCACGAAACGAGGCTTTCGTCCGTCCAAAACGGCCGCCATGTCGGTCGCCATGGATTTAAAAGATCGATACATCGCCTGAACGGTCATGGCACAGGCATGTGGAGAAGTGATGCAGTTTTCCAGCCTGAAAATCGGATGGCTCACATCCGGAGGCTCCGGATCGAACACATCGAGTCCAACTCCGGCCAGCTTTCCGCTCGTCAGCGCATCGTAAAGGATATCGAGATTTTCAATAATGCCGCCCCGTGCGAGATTAATCAGAAAAGCGCTCGATTTCATCTGTGCAATCCGTTCCCGGTTGATCAGTCCCCGCGTCTCTTCATTGAGCAACGCGTGCAGAGAAACGAAATCCGACCGTTTCAATAACGCCTCGAGATCGATCAACTCCGCACCCAGCGCCTTTGCGTCGTTTTCCTCGGCATAGGGGTCATATGCCAGAACCGTCATGTTGAAGGGCCGAATCAGTTCTGCCAGTTTCCGTCCGATGCTGCCGAACCCCACAATCCCCAGAGTGGTACCGTCCAGATCGCCGCTGCTATGCTCGAATCGGCTTTTCCAGTTTCCCTGCTTGAGCTGCGTATCCCAATGGATCATCTTCTTGCAGAGCATCAACATAAAGGCGATGGAGGCTTCGGCCACTGCCTGGGCGTTTGCCCCGGGCGTAATCACCACCGGTATTTTCCGCGCATTGGCGGCGGGCATATCCACATTGTCATAACCGACCCCGGACCGGCCGATAACCTTAAGATCAGGTGATGCATCTATGATTCGGGCACTTCCGATCCCGTCACCCCGAAGCACCAAACCTGCGGCACCACCCATGATACGGATAAGCGCCTCTTCGGAACTGTCTTCTGCGATTACGATTTCACCGTACGGTCCTAGAATGTCAATAGCAACCTGTCCGATGGGACCGCTGCAAGCAATTTTGGGTTTTGCCATGCCCCTGCCTCCTATTTTTTAAACTTCTCACACCCTGTTGCGATATTTTTCAAACCATTGGCCACACATCCGCCGTCTGAGCCCACAACAAAAAACGTAAATCCCTTTTCGATCCATTTTTCGAGATAGTCCATTTTCGGCACGAGGATACCGGCGGCTTTTCCGTTTTTCTTACAGGCCGCAGCAACACTGTCCATTGATAAAAGAAATTCCGGATGCTCATATTTATCGGCCACACCCAGATTGACAGTTAAGTCCAAAGGGCCTATGAATAGTGCATCCACACCGTCAACAGCAGCAATGTCCGGTGCATTCTTGACCGCTTCTGCTGACTCCAGCTGGACGACAGTAAGTAGATTTTCATTGGCCTTGGAAAAATAGTCTGCAAACTCTTGTCCGAATCCGCAGGCCCGATTGAATTTGGCCACCCCTCGAATACCATCCGGTGGATACCGCATGGATTCTGCAGCCTGTTTGGCTTCTTCTGCCGTGTTTACATAGGGAACCATGATTCCGGCAGCTCCCAAATCCAGGACGCGCTTGAAGCGGGGCGGTTCATTCCAGGCGATTCTCACCACAGCAGGGGCATTATTAATGCTGGTTGCCTGCATCTGATGGATGAGTTCGCTGTAATCGCCTGTTCCGTGCTCACAATCGATCCATGTCCAATCAAAACCGGCGGCACCGATCATTTCCACCGTAAGGCTGGATCCTATATTGGCACCGATGCCAAACATCAATTCACCTGCTAATACTCGATCACGGATAAACTGCATAAAAGACTCCTTTTATTTTAAGTTGGGAAAGTGAGGGTCATTATTCAACGGGTTGTTGCCCAAAGTAGTGTTTGAGATCCAATAAATTTAATGAATTTT
>CAYSUA010000715.1:0-3187 GCA_964433795.1 uncultured Desulfobacteraceae bacterium
TTATCTGTGTATGTCTGTGGCTAATTTAATACGCGATTCTTGATGATCGATGTTTAAATTGAGCGACACCCGAATTCAGCATCCCCATATCGAGAATCCAGTATTCCCGCAGTGGCGGGATCTCCGCTTCGCTCCGACCGGCATCGAGTATCGATTGCTGAGTGCCTTCATCCCATTTATCTTGACATTTTCATCAATTCTTTACAAATATCTCTAACATTTAAGTTTCACTCCCCATACAGACTGGTAGATAGGATACGATTTATATGGAATTTCCGAATTTGAACCAGGAAAAGAATTTGTTGGCTCAGGAGTTTGCGGACGAGCACGGCGTCTCTCCAAGCGAGATAAGGGTAATCGCGTCTCCCTATCGAATATCTCCCCTGGGCGCGCATATCGATCATCAGGGCGGACCGGTGCTGGGTATGACCATCAGCGCCTACACGATCATGGCATATGTTCCATCCTCCGGGCGCCGCATCAAGCTTCGAAGCAAGAACTATCCGGATTCTGTTGAATTTGAATTGAGCAATGTTCCCGAGAAGATAGCCGGTGCATGGGGTTATTATGTTCGGGGCGCCGCCCTTGCCATGAAGGAAGGATATCAGATCGATCATGGCATCACGGGGCTTTTGAGAGGGATGCTTCCCGGTTGCGGGCTGAGCTCTTCCGCATCGGTTTTGCTGACCTATCTTCATGCGTTGGCCGACACAAATCAAATTCGCCTGTCCCCGTGGGATTATGTGCGACTGACCCAGAAAGCCGAAAACGAGTTTATCGGATTAAAAAACGGGATTTTGGATCAAACCAGCATCGTGTTCGGCGAAGAGGGGAAGCTGCTCCATATCGATACCCGCAAGCCGGATGTGGATAAAATCCCGGATATCTCGGGCAAAGACGATTATCGTATTCTTGTTGCCTATTCAGGATATTCGCGAGAACTCACCACAACCGGATATAATTCCAGGGTGCAAGAGTGCAGGGAGGCAGCAGAACACCTATCCAAATTCAACGGATACTCAAGCGGAGAGATCCTTTCGGATATTTCGGCGGACACGTTCCTTTCACACGGCGAAAAAATAGACCCCCATCTCCATCGTCGTGCCCGGCATTTTTTTGGAGAGGTTCGAAGGGTTCAGGACGGGGTTTCCGCCTGGAAAGCGGGGAACATTGAAGAATTCGGAAGGCTTATGAATGAATCCTGTGAAAGCTCCGTCAATTACTATGAATGCGGCAGCCCACCGGTTCATGATCTTCAAAAAATCGTCAGTTCCGCCGAAGGTGTTCTGGGCTCGCGGTTCAGCGGGGGCGGTTTTGGCGGGTGTGTGGTGGGACTTGTCAAGCCGGATTTCGCAGGAAATGCGGTCTCCTCGATCAAGGAAGCATATATAAAAATGCATCCGGAAGTGGCGGAGCAGGCAGCGGTTTACCTTGCAAGCTCGGTGAAGGGAGTGCACCACCTTTGATTGCCATCCTGCTCTGCGCCGGCTATGCGACCCGCATGCATCCCCTTACCAAGAACTTTCCCAAACCCCTGCTCCCGGTCGCCGGCCGACCGGTTCTCGAATACCTTATGGCACAACTGCTCGAGTTGCAGGATCTAGACAGCGTTCACATCATAACCAACGACAGGTTTGCATCGCATTTTGAAACTTGGCAAAAGAAATGGTCTGCCACAAACCTCAACGGCAGCTTTCGATTGGTCATCCATAATGATGGCTCAACAGATAACGATAATCGATTGGGAGCCTCAAAGGATTTGGCCTGGATCTTGAGTCGCTTGCCGGAGACCGATCGGATGCTGGTTTCGGCTGGCGATAATATTTTCCGTTTCCGACTGGAACCGATCTGGAGGCGATTTCTCAGAAGCGATCACCACTGCATTCTGGCCCTTCCGGAAGAAGATCCCAGTAAACTTAAACGGACCGGTGTTATAGAATTCGGAAAAGACGACCGGGCCGTAAGACTTCACGAAAAACCGGCGAACCCGCCGTCTAACTGGTCCTGTCCGGCGATCTATTTTTTTCAGAAATCGGTTGAGCCTGTATTGGGCGAGTTCCTCAAAACATCAGAAAACAAGGATGCACCGGGGCATTTTGTGGGGTTTCTCTGCCGGAAGAGCCATGTGAAGGCCATAAGAGTAGAGGCTTCGCGGTTGGATATCGGCAGCATCGAAGACTATCATAAAGCAGATCGGTTGCTACGGTCGGAGCCGGTTTTCCCTCTAAAACAAAAGGGATTCAAATGAGAGAGACAACCAAAGAGCTTGCAGCATTTTTAGCCGGACTGGAATATCAAAACATCCCGTCAACAGCGGTTGAGCAGGCCAAAAGATGTCTCCTCGATTTTATCGGTGTTGCATTGTGCGGCGCCAATGACCACACCGCTATTAAGATATTTGAGTTCTTCAAAAGACTCGGCGGAACCCGAGAGGCGTCTATCATCTGTCACGATCACAAAACATCCGTCCCTTTGGCCGCCCTGGTTAACGGGGCCATGGCTCACGGTCTCGAGCTTGATGACGGTCATATCGTCGGCCATGTCCATCCCGGCGTGACGGCAATTCCGGCTGCCCTGGCCGTCGGAGAACGGATGGGTGCATCCGGAAAGGATATTCTGACGGCTATCGTCGCCGGATACGAGGCCGTGATTCGGGTTGGGGATGCAGTGACCCCTTCCGCCATTTATGACCGCGGAATCCATGCGCCCGGCCTGGTGGGCGCATTCGGGGCATCGGCCGCCGTTGGCAGTCTCCTGAATCTAAATGAAAAAGAAATGACGTATGCTTTGGGTAATTGCTGCCTGACCCCGGTGTCTCCCTTCCAGACATTTATCGAAGGCGCCGACATAAAGGAACTGTATGGTGGATGGCCGTCACTTGTGGGCGCCCTGGCCGCGACAATGGCAGGTGACGGTTTCACGGGTCCTGTCCGGTTTTTTGAGGGTCCCAAGGGGTTTTGCAGGAATGTCTCTGAAAACCCAGATTTGGAGAAAATTACCGAAAGCTTAGGAGATAAGTGGCGTATCCTTGAAGTCTACTTTAAACACCATGCGTCTTGCAGTTTTTCTCACACCATGGTGGATGCGGTTTTGGCTGTTGTCGAGACCGAGCCGATCGAACCCGAAGATATCCGGCGGATTATTGTCAAAACCCACCGGTTTGCAAGCGATCTGAACGAAAAAATGC
>CAYSUA010000716.1:0-3184 GCA_964433795.1 uncultured Desulfobacteraceae bacterium
AGGAAAACACCAATATAAAGCAAGTTTTACAGAGTACACCCAATTATACTGTCCAGGAATATTTTTCTCTGTATCCAGACGTAGCCAACCCGAATCTGCATGACTACCGGATCGGGGGGTATGACGTTCTCGACATTATCGTATATGAAGAAGAAGACCTGACCCGTGAGGGCGTTCGGGTGAGTGCGGACGGATATATTTCGTTTCCTTTGATCGGAAGGATTGAAGTGGTCGGGTTGACAACATCAGAGGCGGAAAAACTCATCGCAGACAAGTTGGCTTCCGGACAATACATTCTCGATGCGCATGTATCTGTTACGGTAATGGAGTATAAAAGCAAACAATTCTTGGTTTTAGGGGCGGTGGAAGAGCCCGGAAGCTATCCCTTAGAAGCCAAGGAGCGCATACTGGACGCTATTTCCAGGGCGGAAGGAATCAATTTCGAACAGGGCGGGGAAAGGGGTATGATTATACGGACTCTGAATCCCGATACGGAAAAAGAAAAAAAAATCATCATCAAGATAGATTTGCCGGGCTTGCTCATAACCGGCGATCAGCTTTCGAATCTGCTTCTCATGGACAACGATCTATTGTACCTACCCAAAGCGGAGCATTTTTATATCATCGGTGAGGTTAAAAAACCTGGATCTTATCTGTACAAGGAGCAGGAAATCACCATCGTCGAAGCCATCAGCATGGCAGGCGGCTTCACCCCGATCGCAGCGAGGAACAGAACCCGTATTATCCGTGTAGAGGATGAAGTTGAAAAAATTATACAGATAAAAATAGATGCCATTACCGAGGCGGGTCAAAAACTTCACGATATCAAGATCTATCCCGGGGATGTGATTGTGGTGCCGGAGAGCTTCTTCTAGGCAGAGAGGAGAATTTGTGATTTTGGATTTGCGACAGTATTGATAGAGGAGAAGAGGATAAGAAGGTAAGAGGGTGAGAAGGTAAGAGGATGAGGGGATCAGAGGAGAAGAGGATAAGAAGTTGAGAGGGTGAGGGGATCAGAAGATAAGAAGGTGAGAAGATTAGAAGTTCAGAAGGGAAATGATAATTCTTAATTTTGGATTGAGAATAATTATTAGCGAATTGTATATATGATGGAAGAAGAGAACAAAGAAGAACAGATCGATCTGCGTGATTATTTAAGGGTTGTATTAAAGCGGCGGTGGACGATATTTACGTTTTTTTTCATCGTTGTTTTGACGGTTGCGTTTCATACCTTTTCAGCCGTTCCTATCTACCAGGCATCGTCCCGTATCATCATCGAAAAAGAGAATCCCAATCTCGTATCGGTTCAGGAGGTGATGGTGGTCGATGCTTCCGAATCGGACTATTATCAAACACAGTATAAAATCATTGAAAGTAGGACTGTGGCACGGGAAGTAATCCGGAGACTGGATCTGTACAACAGTCCCGAGTTTTTTCCACCCCCCAAGAATGATTTGATTTCGGAAATAAAGCGATGGCTTCAGGAGACGGTCGGAAATTGGATATCCTGGATTAAGAACCTTATAAAGGTAGAAGAAAAAGAAACTCCCCAAAGATCATTTCGAGGTGTTGGTACGAAGTCTTCTTTTTCAGACAGTCTATATGACGAAATCGATACATCGCCCGACTCAAGACTGGTCTCTTCTTTTCTCGGTCGGGCCAGGGTTTCTCCCATTCGGAACAGCCGGCTGGTGGATGTGAGCATCGAAGCGTCGGACCCTGTTCTGGCCGCCCGGATGGCCAACGAGCTGGTTCGAACCTATATCGACCAAAATCTGGAAACAAAGCTCAGTGCGGCCAAGGATGCGGTCAAGTGGCTTAACGATCGAATCGACGAAGAACGAAAAAAGGTGGAAGAAGCGGAAACCGCTTTTTTGACATATAAAAGAGAGCATCAGGTTATCACCGATTTTTCAGAAAATACAGAGAGCATCAATGCGCAGAAACTTGCCAATCTAAATTCAAGGATTGTGGATGCAGAGTCCGTAAGGGTTGTGGCGGAAACTCGCTACAAGCAAGCGGCAGATTTAAAGAATTCTCCTGAGATGCTCGACTCTATTCCGGATGTGCTTAGAAACAGGCTTATCCAACAAATCAAAAAAATGGAAGTCGATCTATACAAAGACATGTCCGAGCTGTCCAAAAAATACGGCAAGAACCATCCGAAAATGGTGGCCTTGAGATCCGAACTCGCCGATCTTAACAAGAGAAAAAATAAAGAAATCAAACGCATCGTGAACTCTCTCCGGAATGAATACAAACTGACCCTTGCAAAGGAGGAGTCCTTAAAAAATGCTTTTTCGAAACAAAAGGCAGACAGCCTTAAAGATAAAAAGGTTGCCATAGAATTCAGGGTGCTAGAGCGGCAGGTCGAAAGCTCGAGGCATCTGTATGAGCTTTTGATCAAGCGGATGAAAGAGACCACGCTGACCGAAGAGTTCACAACCGGCAACCTCCGGGTCATTGATCGAGCGGAAGTCCCGCTTCATCCGATAAAGCCGAACAAGAAATTGAATATCATCCTGGCTGTTATTGTCGGGTTGACAATAGGTATTGCGCTTGCATTTTTCCTGGAGTACCTGGACAATACCATCAAGCTTCCGGACGAAATAAGATCTTACCTTAAAATTCCTTTTCTCGGCGTCATTCCGGCATTTGCAGCTTCTGAAAGTCAAGACGGCATACCCGGGGAACTCATCACCATCCACTCCCAGAAATCATCCGCCAGTGAAGCCTATCGGGGTATCCGAACGGGTATATTATTCTCTTCAGCCGAACATACCCCCCAGGTAATAATGGTATCCAGCGCAGGTCCGGATGAAGGCAAAACCATCAGCGCTTCAAACCTTGCTGTTACCATGGCGCAATCCGGTTCACGTGTGGTATTGATCGACTGTGACATGCGCAGACCGAAAATCCATAATATATTTAAGGTCAGACGCGACAATGGGATATCGAACATTTTAGTGAGGGCAGACGACCACAAAGCTGCCATCCTCACGACACCCGTTAAGAACCTCCATGTCATTCCTTCCGGACCCATCCCTCCGAATCCCTCTGAAATCTTAAGCTCTAAAAGGATGGCAGAGTTGCTGGATACTCTCCGGAATGAATATTCGCAGATCATAATAGATTCTCCGCCCCTGACGGCGGTTACCGATTCCGTGGTGATGGCGCCGATGAC
>CAYSUA010000717.1:0-3183 GCA_964433795.1 uncultured Desulfobacteraceae bacterium
GACTGGATGCCAAGGTCGTAAGGCATAACCCTGAAGGAGACTTCCTAATCATTCGGGGAAAAGTCGTTAAAAAATATATAAAAGGAGATCAGCACTGCGTAGATTGTGAGCTCATCGCAACTCAACAGGATGGCGAAAAATCTTGTATAGCAACCGCTACGGCTATTCTACCCTCAAAAGAAAACACTCCGGTCAATCAGGGTCAATAGTCGACAACGAGTCGAGGATTTATCCGAGATCTTCGATCATTCCAGGTGGCACGCCTTTTATTTGACACAAATTCGCCGGGTCTATATATCCATTTCATCTTAAAGGCACGCATTGGATTGCTGCTGAATTGTACCGGTCGGAATTCGATGCCGTGGGTGAGGTTACTTTGAAGGAACCGATTATTGTCTCTCGAAGTCCGCGATTTTTTTATGGCTGGGTCGTTGTGGGCATTTCTTTTCTCACACTTGCTGTCGGCGGATCCACCAATGGGTCGTTTTCGATTTTTTACCTCGCCATCTTAAAGGAATTTCACTGGACCAGAGCTGATACGGCCGGAGCCTTCTCCCTCAGCATGCTTGTGTTCAGTGCCTGCGGCCCCCTGGTTGGCTGGCTGTTTGACCGGTTCGGTACACGCAGGATCATGCCGTGCGGGGTTATCGTTCTCACTATTGGGGTTTTGAGTTCGAGTTTCATCTCTTCCTTATGGCACCTTTACATTTGCTATGGAATCCTGGTGGCTGTCGGTGTCACGCATATCGGATTCATCCCGAATGTGATTATTATATCTAACTGGTTTTTCCGGCATCGAGCCCTTGCCCTCGGCATTGCACACGCCGGGCGAGGTGTGGGCACGCTTATTCTGATTCCTCTCATGCAGTATGCCATCCAGACGGTGGGGTGGCGAAATGCATATCTGCTGCTGGGAGGGCTCGTATTTATCGTTCTCTTTCCTCTGCTTGGCATATTCCAACGGGGCAGCCCCCGGGAGAAGGGACTGACTCAGCTGGGCGACCCGGATAACGCTTTGCCGAAAGGGGAGGGCATGCCGAAGCGTTATGACGGCCCTTCCTTGCCTGAGGCGATACATTCTTATCGGTTTTGGACCTTGGGTCTTATCGGTATAATAAGAGGTGCCGGATTTTCATGCCTGTTTGTTCATGCGGTTGTTTATATGGATGACGTGGGCTACCCGACTATTCTTGCGGCCACCATCCTGGGGCTGGCTGCGATTTTTCGTTCCGGTGGTGGAATCGTTGGAGGATTTTTATCCGATCGGTTCGGAAGAGAATCCACCTTCACGGTCTTCAGCGTCCTGACATTCGCAGGTACAGCGATTCTGATTTTCTCAAATCCGGAATTGCCTGTCTTGATCTATACGTTCGCCATTCTCTACGGACTTGGCTCGGGAGGCACCGCGACGATTTCTTCTTCTCTACAGGCAGATATCTTTCAAGGTAAAAATTTCGGCCTCATATTCGGGGTCATTCAAGCAGCCACCGGAATCGGAGCCGCTCTCGGACCCTGGCTGACGGGCCTCATCTATGATACCCTGGGAACATATTTACCCGCCCTTCAAGGCATGCTTGCAATCCATGTGATTTCAGTCATCGGGATATGGATCGTTGCGCCCCGAAAGGTGCGTCGCATTGGACGTGCAGCAAGCTAGCTGTTGGGCAGGTAGTGTTTCAAACTCATTGATAATAGTGCTAATTGCCATTTCTTTGCATTTTATGGCAAAATACCAATACACAAGCACCAAATTCCAAACAAATTCAAAATTCAAAATCTCAATGACCGAAACTTAGTAATCTGACAGATCAATACCAATTCTTTGTTTTGGATTTGTGTTTTTGGTCATTGGATATTGTTTGTTATTTGGGATTTGTAATTTGTTTTTTTTCAATAAAATGGGATTTATAAAAACGCTTCGCTCCACTGGTTTACCCGGATTAGGGTCTATCAATTCCCCGTCCTGGCCTCGTTGATGAGGCGAACGGCCCGCGAGGTATTGAAAGCGCCACAGACACAGAACTTGGCCATATAGCGGGCAGCCTTTTCAGGCGTTATCCGGGCTTCCTTGACATGGTCTATCAGCTTCCGGGCAAAACCGGCCGAGATCATGCCGTGGCCGCACATGGTTGTCAGGGATAGCACATGGCGGTCCGGCAACCGGAACAGGTCTCCATGGAACCCCAGGGAGTATTCTACAGAATGTATGGTTATACCGTTTTCCCGACAGGCGGCCCTTACTTCATCAGCCAACGCACTCACGTTCACGGAAAGGCCCAGATCAAGTTCCTTTACCTCTTTTAAAAAACCTTTCATGGCCTCTTTGTTGTCGAAAACAACAGCGGCGTGCATCACTTCCTCCAAGGATGCGATGGCCTCCTCTGCCGGAATCTGCTCCTTTCGGCCTGTAAAATATACTTTTGTGAAGCTCAGGTCTTTCTCCGGTCGATACATTGAGCCGATGAGACCGTTTCCAATGTTCACGGGGTTATATTTCAAGGCGGCATTTAAAAAAGTGCGCACTTTCTCCGATGCCCCGGAATGATTGACGCCCTTTGAAGCCATGATAAACACGATAAAGTCGTCTTTAAGGCTTTCAGGTTTTCCAAATCGATGAAGGGTATTGGTCATGATTTTTCTTCCTCAGTATTAGAAATGGGTTCAGTGTGCCGTCCCATGCCCAGGTTGATTTTTGCCCGCCAGGCGTCGTATCCCATATCCTGGAGAATCTCTCTTAAAGGATCGTCGCCGCTGCCGTTACACCGGGTCGATACACCGAGACTCACCACCGTGTCCAAAGAAGGAGCGAGCTCTTTTATGGCTCCAAGTATATCCGGGACCTTTTTCAGTCTTATTTTACTTTCGATGATGCAGGAAAGAACCTTCTCTTCGAGCACATCCTCTCGAATATAACCGTTTTCTGAATCATTCATCAGGAAAGTTACCGGGTTTTCCTTTTCGAACACCACGCCTTTTTCGGCCAGCGCCCGGGAGATCCTGTTCACCTCTTTAAAATAGACGCCTATTCCGGGCCGCCCGAGTTCCACCACAAAACCGGCTTCGCCTTCTTTTATCCGATCGGTGACATCATTCGTTTTTGCTTCAGCCGTACCCCGGCCAGCTAAATTCGTTGATTCATGGGGGACCTGGGGATCACTGAAGGCCCTCCTAACGATACGGGGC
>CAYSUA010000718.1:0-3178 GCA_964433795.1 uncultured Desulfobacteraceae bacterium
GCATAAGGGAGCATAACACCGAACAGGGCTTCGAGATAAACAAAACATCTTGGGAAATAGAGCAGTCAGGGTATTTTGCAGCACCATCTTGCTGTTCGGAGCAACGCTCCCTAATACACTCAGACAGTCACACGCGCACGAATCGGATCACCTCCAAAGCCTATTCCGAAAAACAACTTGGGCTTTGTGCATAACCGCAATAAGTTATTTCGATATTATTCAACCGGACAAGGAGTATGTTACATGAACGAGCAACCCGAAGATATCGATCAAAGATTTATTCTGCTTCACTCGAAAGACAATACGATTACTGTTCTCAGAGATCTATCCAAAGGAGAAGCGTTAATCATTGAGGACGAAGGGAAGCAAGAGCAAATCATACTTCGAGAAAGTATCGCGTATGCGCATAAGGCGGCAAGAATTTATATTTCAAAAGGGTCTGATGTGGTGAAGTACGGAGAAGTTATCGGTGTTGCCACAGACAATATAGAACCCGGCGATCATGTCCACGTTCATAATGTAGACAGCAAACGGGCAAAAAAGGATGGATCATGAACTTTTCTCAAAAAACATTCATGGGATACAATCGTCCGGACGGACAAGTAGGGGTCAGGAATTATCTGGGAGTTCTTTCCACTGTCACCTGTGCGAACCAGGCTGCAGAAGACATTGCCCGGCACGTCACCGGGACGGCGGTATTCACCCACCAGCAGGGGTGCGGGCTTTTAAAAAACGATTTGGATATGGTGGAAAGGACGCTGATCAACCTCGGGCGGAACCCTAATTTAGGCGCTGTGCTGGTCGTTTCGTTGGGATGCGAAGGGGTTGATGCCGGCAAGATAGCAAAACAGATTGCCGAATCCGGAAAGCCGGTTGAAACGGTTACCATTCAGGAGGAAGGCGGGTACTTTAAAGCTTTGCAGGAAGCCGGGCTAAAAGCACAAAAGCTTGTCGGTGGCATTTCACATTTGCAGCGAGAACAAATCGATATTCATCACCTCCGGTTGGGGATTAAATGCGGCGCATCGGATCCCACATCCGGCCTTTCCGCCAATCCATCTGTCGGCAAAGCAGTCGATTACCTGATTGAAGCCGGCGGATCCGCTGTTTTCGGCGAAACCACGGAAGTTGTCGGTGCAGAGCATATTCTTTCCCTTCGATGCAAAGACAAAGCGACGGCAGAAAAATTTTTAGATTTTGTCCGAATCCTTGAAGAACGGGTTAAACAGAGCGGGGCGGACATGAGGGGTGGAAATCCCAGCGAGGGAAATATTGCCGCCGGTTTGACCACCATTGAGGAAAAGTCGCTGGGCGCCATGGTAAAGACCGGCTCCATGCCGATTCAGGATGTGTTCCAATACGGTGAGTGCCCCCCGGCGGGTAAAGGGCTTTTTTTTGTAGATTCACCCGGGCGAGAGCCGGAAATATTGGCAGCACTGGCAGCGGCCGGGTGTCAGATCATTCTTTTTGCCACCGGTATCGGCGCTCCCCAGGGGTTTCCTTTTGTTCCGGTGGTCAAAATCTGCGGCAACCGGAAGACCGTTGAGAAACTCGTGGATTTTATTGACCTGGATGTTTCACAGGTCATCCTAGGGGGTGAAACCCTTGCCGATGCCGGGAAGCGGGTGCTCGAATTTCCCCTTGACGTGGCTTCGGGAAATAAAACCAAGGCGGAAGCCATCGGGTATTGCGGGTCCACGGCCATATATCAGACCGGACCAATCGTGTAGAGCCGCTTTAGAGTCTTACTTGTGATTTATTTGCAGTTTATGCAAAAGCCAATATACAAGCGCTAATTCTTAAAATCTCAAATAATAAGCACCAAATTACAAACAAATTTCAAATTTAAATATCCAATGACCCAAACAGTGAAATGATTGTTTTAGAGATCAAACACGTGTTTTGAATTTTGAATTTCGGTCATTGTGTTTTGTTTGTTATTTGATATTTGTGATTTGGAATTTCCCCGATAAAACGGGATTTAAAGAATCGCTTCGCTACAACCGGTTTATTCGGATCCATTTCTATTCAATGGTGCGAAACATGGGGTGGAGGAGGTTTCATGAAAGAAACTGAATACTTGGAAGACAGCAAAGCCTACATTGAAAGACTGCGAAATATTCCGACCATCGCTCCCTTTGATGAGAAAAGTCTCCAAGGACTTTTGGGTTGAAGTAAAATAAGGAAGTACGAACCCGAAGAATTGATCATGGAAGAAGGAAGTTTCGACAGCTGGATTTATTTTTTAATATCCGGAAAAGTCAATGTAATTAAAGACGGAAAAATCATATCTACTTTAAAACGGACCGGCGATATCTTCGGAGAGATGGGCGTTATAGACGGTTCGGCCCGGTCCGCCACCATCCAGGCTGTTGAACCCACCGCCTGCCTGGCCACCGATGCCTCCTATATCGACCGGCTCTCCGGTGAGGATCGACTCGCCTTCGGCTACATCCTTTATCGGGTATTTTCCGAGATCCTGGCCAATCGACTGAGAGTCACCAGCGAGGAATTTGCGAGGGCAAAGGGGAAGTAAGTAGCGACAAAACGCCTATCATATCGATAAAATTAGTTATTTTCATAGACGGTCCTGACCCCGCACATTTTTCTTGACACCGTTTCTTCCTCACTTTACAGTTACATTGTAATTAAAATGTGATTAGATTTGCGGGCGAATACTATTGAAGTGAAGCTGTCCGGAGGAATCCATGAAACTTAAACAGATTGCCATTGCCATCGAAAACGCTCCCGGGCGCCTATTCGAGGTGACCCATGCCCTCGGGGAAGCCGGTATTAACCTCAGGGCGTTAAGTCTGGTGGATACCGGAGCATTCGGACAACTTCGTTTGCTGGTTTCCGATATTGCCAAAACCCGCCGGATTTTAATGGAGATGCATATGCCGGCTCAAGTCAACGAGGTGGTTGCCGTGGAAATCGAGGATAAACCGGGCAGCCTTGCAAGAATGTTGCGCCCCCTTAAGGACGCCCTCGTTCAGGTTCTGTATACTTATGCGTTCGTAGGGTTTTCTCAAGGCAGAGCGGTCATGATTTTCCACTTCAGCGATAACGATAAAGCTATCCGGATCTTGCAGAAAAACGGTATGCAGCTTCTAGATTCCGAAGCGTTCGGAATACTGGATACCACAAATAACGAAAAATAGAACCAATGGGCTCGAAC
>CAYSUA010000719.1:0-3172 GCA_964433795.1 uncultured Desulfobacteraceae bacterium
CACTCAGACAGTCACACGCGCACGAATCGGCTCACCTCCAAAGCCTATTCCTGTACGCAACTTGGGCTTTGTGCATAACCGCATTCGACAGATACCTTCTTAAAGACATACGTAAACGGGGTGATCGGTTCAAGCGTTTTAATTGATGAAGGCAACACCTCATGAGACCCGATGATTAAAATACCCGACGGGGCCAGATAATTCAAAACCTTATGGAAGGTATTCACCTTCAATGGGTCGAGATAATAGGTGAGGATATTATTACGAAGAAAGATAATGTGATATTCTTCCTCCAATGCTTCATATCTGAAATCGAGTAGATTCCAGGAGATATGGGTTCTTAAACGGTCAATTACCCGAAAGCGTTTCTGCCCTTTTACTTTTATGAAATAGTGTGAAACGTCGGTGGGATTCACATCTTTCAAGCTGCTTGGCGTATAAATACCGGTGACAGCATTTTCAAGATATGCCGGATTAATATCGGTTGCGGTTACCTCCAGTGCGGGCGGATTCCGGCACTTTTTTTCGAATTTATCCCACATGATTTTAACACTGTATACTTCTTCTCCACAGGCACAACCCGCTGACCATATCTTTACTTTGTTATTTACATGTTTGATCGACTCCGGAAGTATTGAAGTTTCTAGGGCCGCCCACAACTGACGGTCGCGAAAAAACCGACTGATGCTCACGGTCAGCAGCCGTTCGCACTCTCCTTTGAGGCTTCTGTTTTGATCGAGTTTCATCAGGTAGGCGTTGACGGTGTGACAACCGCAGTATTGCATATGCCGGTTGATCCGTTTTTTGGCGCCTTTCCGCACTCTGCGATATCCGTCCCAGGAAAGTCCGAAGTGGTTCAGGATTATACGGAACTGGTCGTCATGCATGGGGTAAAATCCGCCTCAGTATCTGCGATATCAATGAGATCCAGGCGTTACTCTTTTTTTTCGGAAGACCAACATCCGGTATGCGACCACATTGATGACCAACACTCCTGTTCCCAGAACAAATTGCACCGGACGGATGAGATTTTCCGGATACAGGATGGGCATAATATAGGGTTCAATATATCCGATACCCGAAATTGTCTTGTCCCTGAGCCAATCCTCCAGGGGGGTTATCGGGCAAATCCAGTCGTTAAACTCAATCAATGCCGCCCATAGGACTGCGGGTATATGAAACCAGATTATTCTCTTCCACCATATGGCGATCAGCGCCCCGAAAACCGCAAACAGGGCAAAAGCAGAATGAATCGTCACTGCCGCATCGATGAGGATTTTAATTAGTATGGAATCAGTTTTAAGATGGTAAATAAAGGACTTTCCGCTTTTGAGTAGTTCACTGTTCGGTTCGGGACTCTCCGGTTGTGCCCATACCGAATGGGAGTAGAGAAAAAGAAATATAATGAGGGTATAAGCAGTTGGTTTCATGATTCCGGATCTTATCCTTACCGATCGTGAGACGAACGATCTTGAATAAACACAGATAATATGATTATCATTGAACAACAGGATCTCTAAAATCCGCGTTTATTTGTGTTTCAAAAAGGATGTTCAAGTTATATAGAGATGCCATTTTTAAAATATAAGTATAAATACCATCGATGAAAATATTCAAGCCTATTCTTACAATGAGGTTGTGATATGAAAGCTCCGGTTATTAAAACAAAACTTCCCGGTCCCAAAGCTTCGGCACTCATCAAGAAAGATCAAACCTTTGTATCGCCCTCCTATACCCGTGTATATCCGCTGGTGGTGGATCAAGCCGATGGTCTATGGGTCCGGGATGTGGACAGCAACGTGTTTCTTGATTTCACTGCCGGTATCGCTGTCAATGCCACCGGGCATTGCCATCCCCGGATCGTATCGGCAATAAAGAACCAGGCTGAGCAGCTCCTGCATATGTCCGGAACCGATTTTTATTACACGCCCCAGATCGCTTTGGCGGAAAGGCTGGCCGGATTGGCCTCGGTTCGGGGCAATCGAAGGGTCTATTTCGGCAACTCCGGAGCAGAAGCGGTTGAGGCGGCGTTTAAACTTGCCAGATGGCACACGCGGCGTGAGTTGAATATCGCTTTTTATGGTGCGTTCCACGGCCGTACCATGGGAGCCTTGTCTCTGACCGCCAGCAAAGCCATACAGAAGAAACATTATCATCCGTTTGTCCCGGGGATTACCCATATTCCATATGCTTATTGCTACCGATGCCATTTAAATCTTTGCTATCCGGAATGTGGCGTGGCCTGTGTTCGGTGGATTGAAGACACCCTCTTTCGAACCAATCTTCCGCCGGAAGAGATCGCTGCCATTTTTGTGGAGCCGATTCAGGGCGAAGGCGGGTACATCGTACCGCCGCCCGAGTTTCATAAAGAACTGCACAAACTTGCCCAAAAATACGGCATTCTCTATGTGGTGGATGAAGTCCAAACCGGTATGGGCCGAACCGGGAAGATGTTCGGCATGGATCACTTTGACGTCGTACCGGATATCATGTCTTTGGCAAAAGGCATTGCGTCCGGAATGCCCCTGGGCGCCATGGTGGCGCGGTCGGAAATTATGGACTGGGAAGCCGGGTCCCATGCATCCACCTTTGGAGGCAATCCCATATCCTGTGCCGCTGCAATGGCAACCATCGATTTGTTGGAAGAGACGCTTATGGAAAATGCCAAAGAACAGGGAGAACGGCTTTTAAAAGGATTGCGTGAGCAGCAAATTAATCTCGAATGCATGGGGGATGTTCGGGGTAAAGGACTTATGGTTGCAGTCGAACTGGTTAAAGATCGTGAAACCAAAGAACCGGCCAAAGACTGGCGCGACAACGTCATAAAGAACGCTTTCCAGAAAGGGCTTCTCATTTTGGGATGCGGTGAGAACAGCATTCGGCTTTGTCCGGCTTTAACCGTGTCCCCAGAGGAAATCGATACCTGTTTGTCCATATTCGACGAAGCTGTCCAGGAAAGCGTCAATTAGGCAACGCATACCAGGCAATCCCCTCATAATTTCAGGTGGGGTCACAGCGGTTTTCTTACCTATCATTTACTGTTGTAGTGGTTACCGATGTAGTCGTTGTGGTAGTTGTTGTTGTCGTTGCAGGAGTTACTGCTCCTTCGCACACATCAACAATTGAATCATAGCCATAGTTGGCCCCTACGTCATTGACACAGGTAAGGCCG
>CAYSUA010000720.1:0-3144 GCA_964433795.1 uncultured Desulfobacteraceae bacterium
ATGATCACATTGCTATCGGGGCTCAAATCAATGATCATTCAGCCTTTCTATCCGGTGTATCATCAGAACGTTTCTTCACAGATGCCGACACTTTTACACAGGCACAGTTACTCGTTACTGAATATTATAAATTGGATACATTGAGTAATTTTTGGGATGTTTATAACGTAGAAGCAGAAGCATTGGGACAAAAGGTTGTTTATTACCCTGATGGATTACCTGATATAGACCGAAACCAGTTTTTGCTATCCCAGCCTTCGGATCTTGATCGGTTACATCCTCCCGATCCATACAAATCCGGACGGATGCCGTGGATTCAAAATCTTAACAAGAACTTTTTAGAAATGACAGGGAAACTGGACAGAGTTTATTTTACAGCGCCATTCAGCTTGGCCGTTAACATCCGGGGTTACGAAAATCTCATGGAAGATATGTTCCTGAGACCTGCTTTTGCCCATCGTCTTTTTAAATTTCTCTGTGACGCCGTACTCGTTCCCCATATTGAAGCGATACGAGAAGCGGCTGATATGCCTGAATTGCTCATGGACGGGCGTGATGCCTGGGCATCACCTCCAATGATTACTTTGGATATGATGGATGAATATGTCGTCGCATATACTGAAAGATTACGGGATAAAGTTGGTGATAATCTGATAACCCGTGGGAACTGGGGAGATGCAAAAAGCCGTGATCCAGAACGGTTCTTTTTGCAAAAAACGAAATGCAGCCCTGGTTCATTGAGTGTGTTGGACCCTGACCTGTATGAAGTAGGACCAGAGCGAGTGAAAGCATATGCAAATGAACACAACCTCTTTGTAACGGCAGGTGTCGATGCTACCCTTCTTCACAAAGGACCTGTTGAGGCGATTGTGGAACGAATAAAATTTTATATTGATAAAATTGCAAAAGACGGGCGTTGTATGATTCATCTTAACCAAATTCCTGGTGAAACACCTTCCGAGCATATTCACGCTGCTGTAGCCGCGTGCCATACTTATGGCCGCTTTCCTATTCCAGAGAATTTAGATGACATTCAACTTGAAATTCCGAAGCGAGAGAGTTTTTCAGACTTTGTAAAAGAAAAGACCATCGGTATCTAATCAAAACAATAATCCACCGAACAAATAAATTCAGCGGATGCAAAAAGTCGCGTCGCTGATTTAAGCGTTATCTGTATTGATTTATGCTTTCAAATCGAAAATTTTGCCGATTCAAACATTCATGCAGCAATGTTCTCATTCTGATTGAAAATTCTGCCCGCTGCCGATAAAGTGACCGAGACCAACGACAACATATCGATATCGTTACTTTGTCTCTCTTGAAAAACCACTGATTGCTGGTTGAAATGTGGAATGAGCACTCATATAGTTAGCGTGTGCAAAGCATTGGAAGATTATGGCATTCATCCCATCTGGAGAATAAGCTATTATTATTGTAATATGTGGAATCCATTTTGTTCAATATTGAGGGATTCCACATAATATCTTTTAGCTCTGTAAACCGATATAAAAAGGTCAATCAAGAAAAAGACTAGTAATGAAAAACACCTTCATTGTTGGATTCCTTCTTATAAAGCTGTTCTTGTTCATGTGCGCTGCAGCTACAAATGCATCTGATTTGATTCGACAGCAACGCATTGCAGAAAGCCAGCAATGGGATGGGGAAAATTTCCGAAACCCGGAACCTGTCCCGGACGTTGAATGGTGGCCAAGTCTCAAGATGTTTTGGGATTATTTAATGAATAAACCAGAAGGATTTATACCTAGTTCCCCGCTGCCGATAGAGCCATTTGATATTTCCCAGTGGAATGGACAGCGAGACCTGCAATTCGCCTGGTTGGGGCACACAACTTTCATTATTAAGTTAGATGACAAAGTGATCCTATCCGATCCTATCTTCTCGCAACGAGCAGGCTCCTTTGGATGGCTGAGTCCTTTGCGATATTCAAATACGCTTGCTTCAACTGAGATCCTGCCGGAGATCGATGCGGTATTGATTACTCATAATCATCCCGACCATCTGGACGAGGATTCTATTAAGGCACTCATTTCCAAGACCAGGCACTTCATCGCACCTCTGGGCGTAGGGGAGTTATTGGGAGAGTGGGGTGTGCCTGATAAAAAGATACTCGAACTTGACTGGTGGCAGACAAAATCCATTGGTGATTTAACAATTACTTCAGCACCGGCAAAACATACATCCGAGCGGGGAGTCTTTGATAAAAACATGACGCTTTGGTCATCCTACGGTATTCAAGGAAAGAAACAGAATGTATACCTTAGCGGAGACTCTGGTTGGTTTAAGGGTCTCTACAAGATAGGTGAAAGGCTAGGACCTTTCGATGTGACCTTCTTTGAGATTGGAGCCTACAGTGATTTGAAAGGCCAGATGGAGGTCCATTACACTCCCGAACAGGCAGTCAAAGCACATCAGGCTGTAAGGGGTATACTGATGGTACCTAGCGGCTGGGGCACCTTTGATCTAGGGCTGTTTCCTTGGTACGAACCGATCGAAAGATTCTTTATTGCGGCTAACCAACCTGGTATCCGTTATCTTACACCTAGAATTGGAGAAGTGGTCAACCCTGGAAGGGTGGAAGGCCGTGAGGCATGGTGGAGACCATTTATCAATAAGGCTCAGAAAACTAGTAAACATACAAGAGTGAACAAGCCAAAAGATAGCTAACATCGCTTGCACTCGGACAAAATGAAGCTGCGTTCGTTCCTCACTGCGCTTTATTCTACCGGTGAAGCAGGACGTTGGCGTTGGGTCGGAGATGTTTACCCATGCGAAATTTATTAAAAAACTTAAGACCTTTGATTTTTGATACTATTGCATTTCAATGAAAAGAAAAATACATAAAGCATCAAGACCGATTGCCATATAGCCTTTGCAGGGTGCAAGTTGGGGATTCTTGGCAATTAAATCTTAGATATCGAGTCCGTGCAAGCGGCGGCTTCTGTGCGGCGTTATCTGCATTGTTTTGTGTTTCAAAGCTTAAAAACGGCCCGGTAAATATATCATGCAGCGATCGCGAAAATGGATTGAAAATTCCAGCCGATCCAGATAATTTGATCCAGCTTAACCCCTAAATAGTTTCTGTCCGAAAAAGGCCTGATTATTAGGCGTTAAAAAAATTGTATA
>CAYSUA010000721.1:0-1119 GCA_964433795.1 uncultured Desulfobacteraceae bacterium
TGAATAAACGTCTGTGTATGTCTGTGTGGGTCTGTGGCTAATTTAAGAGGGAGGGCAGGGTGCTACCATCGGAAGAGAATGGACCCATAGGTGAGTCCGGCTCCCACCGAATCGAGTAAAATGAGATCTCCTGTTTTGATACGATCGTCCCGAACCGCTTCATCCAGGGCGGTGGGCACCGTGGCTGCCGAAGTATTTCCGAAACGATCCACATTCATCAAAACCTTATGTTTCGGCAGATTCAATCGTTTCGAAACAGCTTCAATGATTCTCAGATTCGCCTGATGAGGTACAAACCAATCCAGATCATCGATGGTCATTCGGTTTTTATTCAATGCCTGAAGGGCAAAATCGACCATGATTTTTACTGCGGTTTTAAATACTTCCTTGCCGTTCATCTTGATTTTATGGAGATTTGCCTGATACCGGTCGGGGGTCACTTCGAGATTCGATCCACCAGCCGGTATATAGAACAGCTGCCATAAACTGCCATTGGATAGTAGATGGCTGGACAATATCCGGCTGTCTGCCGATTCATCCGCCTGCTCCAAAATAACCGCCCCGGCGCCGTCACCAAAGAGTATGCAGGAATTTCGATCCTTCCAATTCAATAAAGAACTGAAGATGTCCGCCCCCACCACAAGAGATGTTCTCGCTTGTCCTGTCCTGATGAATTGATCTGCTGTCGACAGTGCATACACAAACCCGGAGCAAGCAGCATTAATGTCCATTGCCCAGGCATTTTCTGCTCCGATTTTATGTTGGAGCCAGCAGGCGGTTGAAGGGATCAGCGTATCTGGAGAGCAGGTGGCATATATGATTTGATCGATATCCGCCGGTGTTTTGTTCGCCATTTTAAGGGCATTTTTTGCAGCCTCGGCGCCCAGGGAGGAATTTTGTTCTGATGGCTTTTCAGTGGACGAAATTCGACGTTCCACAATTCCGGTTCTTTTTTGAATCCACTCATCGTTTGTTTCAACGCCAAAGGTCGAAAGTTTTTCGGCCAAATTCTTGTTGGTTACTCGATTATCCGGAAAAGAGGATCCGGTACCGATAATTTGTGCTGCAAATCCCATGGGTGTTCATTCGCCTCTAAATTTGTTTCATAGTCTTATGTAA
>CAYSUA010000721.1:1129-3142 GCA_964433795.1 uncultured Desulfobacteraceae bacterium
CTGATTCGCAAAAAATATATATATTAATGGAATCAATACGAATTGTCAAATGTGAAAATCAGGAAATCAGGAACAATCAGGAATATATATCCCGGTTTTAGGTCCTTCATTGGGAACGAAATTCTAATTTTGTCAATTCTGTCGATATGAGCAAAAAAGCCCGGATTTCAGAATCAGGAGGCCGTGTTTTCGGAGAGGTTTTTCATGTAGCCCGCGATAATTTTTTCAGAGTCAATCTGTAGCATTTCAGCATAAGATTTCAAAAAATTTCTTAAATAGATGTCTGTCGGGAGTTTGTCATATTCATCTTGTTCGATGGCTTTGAGTGTGGAGGCAGTGATGCGGGTTACCTCATAGATTTCTTCTATACCGATACCGACGGATTCCCTTAGATTTCTCAGGTCGCTTCCTGAAACAAGATCCTTGGACAGTATTTCCTCAGCTATGCCTTTGACATCCGTCTCTCGGATTTTATCCTGTATCCTTTGAAACAAGGCGTTTTTTTCCACGACGTTTTTGGTTTGAAACAGGGGTACTGCTTTCTTTTTTTCTTTTTTTGCTACATCAGTAGAAGCAATTTTTCCATCATGAATCAACTGCCGATCATAAACAGCCCTTTTATCCTCATCGGTTAGAATCAGAAAGGCTTCCTCTATTCTTTTCAAAACTTCCTCCCTTTCGTGTTCTGAAAAAAAGGAATAAGTCGCCAGGGAGTCCTCATTGTATATGGCCAAAGCAGATTTATAGGCCTGCCTGATTTCAAAGGGCGTCGCTTGGACAGGGATGTCTAAGATTTCATAATATGTTTGGGTTTCAAATTTTTTCATAGGCATGCCGCTCGGGATAAGATTCTATTGTATTCACATCCTGCCAGTTTTTTACTATATTCTGCAAGTCCGTGGAAGTCAGCGTGTATGCGTATTTTTCAATATAGATCTGCTTGGATAATATCGAATCGTATACCCTCGGATCGTATCGGATATTACCCAAGAATTGGAAATTCGAATAAAAATGCCGATTGCAGATTTTTTCTATCTTCTCGCCTAATTGTTCATCACTTTGTTTTTGTAACAAATTCAGGATAAATTTGAAGTTAAACTCGGCGAGCTTTTCTTGCAGCTTTTTTCCTTGCTCAGAATCATGTTCAGAGATCTTCTCGATCACATCCGGAGATTTTATCATTATTTCATCTGATGTTCCATTCACCTCCTTAATGGCCGCGTTAAAAGCGTGTTGCTTGAGAAGTTGTTTCAGTTTTCTGAAATAGACACCCTGAACAAAACGGAAAGCGTTTTCGATGGAGGTGGGTTCCGGTGTTACGACGAATATGCCTTCGTCAGAACATAGAAAGAAATCGAGGATATTGGAGTTGGTGCCGGCTCCCAAGTCAAGAATAACGATATCAAAGGGCAGATTTTGAATAGCCTTAATGATTTTTATTTTCTGAGCATGAAACAGATTGGGGATTTCAATGGAACAATTCATAGAATTGATAATAGAGAGATTGGGGATACGGGTCGATTCAACTACGCCGGACAGGTTGGTTTGGGATTTATTTAAAAAATTATGGAGGCCTGCGTTTACTCCTTTTATGCCAAAAAACGTATGCAGATTTGATCCGCCAAGATCCAGGTCTACCAGGACAACCTTTTTACCTTGCTTTGCAAATATTGCCCCGATGTTTGACACAATAAAGGTCTTACCGATACCTCCTTTCCCGCCGCCTATGGGAAATATGTAAGACATATGAATTCCGCTCCATAACTTAACCCAAGACAAGTCCAAAAGAGAATGTTGTATAGACCTGGCTTTAGGGTGTTTGGAAGGAGTTTGCCGGAAGAAGTTCTACCCTTTTAGAAATCGATATAAAGGGTCGACTAATCTTTCTGGTCAATCCGATATCGTATGCAGGCGATTAAACTTTCCAGTTGTTCTTGCTTCAACACGGATAGATAACTCAAATCTACATCTGTTTTGAGCATTTCTTTGATTTTTTCAATAAGCTTTTCCTTT
>CAYSUA010000722.1:0-3139 GCA_964433795.1 uncultured Desulfobacteraceae bacterium
ATTTTCAGGGCAAAGGCCATCTCTCCAATATCATCCGGTCCTATTCAACTGGACTTTTTTGATGCTGGACTCATTCCAGCCCTGAAGGGTATGATCCACGGAAAGCTTGATCGACTTCTAAAGGAAACCCTTCATGAGGCGGTCATAACTTATCGAGAATCGACTTCCGGGAGCAGTCCCGACGATACAGCTCTTTTCCGCCTGGTTTTTCGTTTTCTTGCGGCCAAGATATTTAAAGACAAAAGGCATACCGGGAATTGGTCATCTTCCGATCCAAGAACGATCATAGATAGAGTGCAAAAAATCTATGGCCTTGAGGAAATTTCAACGGGCCGGATAATCGATGAGCCTCACACCCGGCAGGCCGCCTGGGATCATCTCAGGACCGCCTTTAATTTTCAGAATCTTTCCGAAGAAGATCTTGCGTTCATTTACGAAAACACGCTCGTGAGTAAGGAAACCCGCAGGGAACATGGGATTCACGCCACTCCCTCCGTTGTTGCAGAGCTGATTGTTGATCATCTTCCATTCGAAGATCTGCATCAGGATGAACGCTTCGTGCTGGAACCTTGCGCCGGCCATGGCGTTTTTTTGGTTGCAGCTTTACGCCGTCTGCGAGATCTGTTGCCCGCTTCCTGGACCGCCCATGAACGGCATGTTTATTTTAGGGAAAGACTGAAGGCAATCGAGCGAGATACCTTTGCTGGAGAGGTGTGCCGCTTATTACTCACCCTTGCCGATTACCCGAATCCTGACGGTTGGAAGATTGTTCAGTCGGACATTTTTAGTACGGATGTCCTCGAAAATACGCTGCTAAAATCAAAAATCGTTCTGTGCAATCCGCCCTTCGAAGACTTCAATGAACAGGAACGGAATCAATACGAAGGCCGGATTCAAAGCGTTCACAAGCCCTATGTAATATTGCGGCGAGTCCTGGAAAACCCGCCTGCAATGTTGGGTTTTGTGTTGCCTAAATCGGCCATCATGGGCGGACGTTATAACGATCTCCAAGATTTTATCGCAAGGCGATACGCCAACATCGAAACCGTTGCCCTTCCAGACCGTATCTTTGCCTTTTCCGACCAGGAGACAATGCTATTTTTAGTTTCGCAGCCTGATCCCGGAGAAGAAGCAAGAGTTCACACAAAAACATACTGGATTCGTGAAAAAGAAAGAAAACCCTTTATGAAATTGGGGTATTTGCCTGACGCTGTTGGCAAGACTACTTCAAGAGCTGTGCTTCAAAAGGCCCATAAGGACCTATGGAATTCGCCTCTTTGGGAGATTTGGGAGTATCTAAGAGATTACTCAACATTAAAGGATATTGCTGATATTCATAGGGGAATTGAATGGAACGTCCCAATAATGGTAAATAAGGATATCTTGATTTCAGGTGAGCTAATACCTGGGTTTAAAAAAGGTATTGATAAAGTCTCCGGGAAGCTGGAGCCTTATTGGGCAGAGGATTTTGTTTATCTAAATATGGATGAGAAATACCGCAGGACAAGGGCGCACTCATTGCCATGGGAAAAACCTAAAGTCATAATTAACGGCAATGCCTTAATGCGTAGCCCTTGGCGAATCGTCGGATTCCCTGATAAGACGGGCTTAGTATGTTTTCAGAATTTCATAGGAATTTGGTTGAAACACAATCTTCCTATTGAATTTGTTGCTGCATTCATTAATTCACCGCTGGCGAACTTTACGGTTTTTATTAATGAAGGAAAACGGCGTAATAGAATCGGTACAATTGAGAAAATCCCTATTCCTTCACTTGATCGAATTGACTTTGAAAAAATAGCTAAATTAATAAATGAATATCAGAGAATCAGAGCACAACATAAGGCAGAGAATCCACAAGAGCTCATTCAAAGCGAATGCATTAAAAGATTGTTAATAATAGACAGTCTAATTCTAAAGGCCTATGACCTACCACCCAGGCTTGAAAGAAAACTGCTGGACTTTTTCAGGGACTATGCTCGCCCGGTGCCGTTTCTCTTTCCAGATTATTTTCCTACGGATTTCAAACCCTGTATTCCCCTTTACCAATACCTGGAAATGGATATGAAAGAGGCCAGTGCCGGAGAGCTTTTGAAAAGGATCGAACCTATTGATTCGGAGATTATTCACGAATTCGTTCTGGATCTTGAGGAAAGGCAAGCCTGATGGATGGTTATCTTCTGGACACCACTGCGGCAAGCGCCCTATGGGATCAAAGGCACCATGATCATTCAAAAATCAAGGGGTTTCTTCGGAACGTTGCAGAATCGCCCACATGGGTTTCTATTGTTGTTATAGGAGAAGTTGAATACGGATTGAAAATAGTTCCCCAAATGGATGAAGACCGTCAAGGTGAGGTCAGAAGGCAAATGGCAAGGTTTCTGCGAATCCTTGATGTGAACAAACATACAATAGAACCTTTTTCGGATCTCAGGGCAGCCTTGTTTAAGGAATACTCGCCGAGAGATAGACGTGCGCGGCTGAGGACAAAATGGCCCGAAGATCTCCGGGAACGTACAACCGCCAAAGAACTGGGTGTCCAAGAAAACGACATATGGATCGCCGCCCAGGCTATCCAGTATAATCTCATGCTGATTACGAGCGATCATATGAGACGACTTCAGGAAGTGTCAGCAACGCTCACCTATCCTCTTCAACTCGCTCCATGGAAATGATGCGCTCCCGAATGGCAAAACATGGAGAGTTTAGATGACAAACCCACCACACTGGGGATTGGATAATCCGTATTCCCTCTCCCGGATGAAGACGGAATTGGTCTGTATCAAGTTGGACGTTCGTTTTTGGGAACGGAGGAAGTGTGGACACTTTTAAGTCTCTGAATTTATCATGGTAAAAACAACCCATTAGAGAAACTGATCGTTCCAGATATCGCTTCACTCTCTCATGATATCAGCCGGCCAGAAAACCTGTGATATGTCTGAATATGGGCAAATAAAGTTTCTCACAATAGCTTTCGACATCAAACTTCCAAGGCGATGGGATTCACGGATAATTATCCCATTATTGAATCCTGAATAACCTGGAAATTTCAACAATAACGAAAGAATGTGTAGATTCCGCCAGCACTCGGCCACCCATTCCGGTAACACTCAGCCACCTATTCCGGTAACACTCGGCC
>CAYSUA010000723.1:0-945 GCA_964433795.1 uncultured Desulfobacteraceae bacterium
GCGAGGACATCGGCCTGGGCTTCTGAATTTGGCGCGGTCAGCGAGTTGGCGCGTCCGCCATGGTTCACCGCAGACCCTTTGATAACGGCATAGATATGATCTCCATCGATAATTGCCCGGCTCAAGGGTTTCAGGAGCACAGCCCCTGCCCCTTCTCCTTTCACATATCCGTCGGCCTGCTGATCGAGTGTTTTGCATCGACCGTCCGGGGACAACACGCCCACCTGGCTGGTTGCGATCATGGTTCCGGGAAAGAGCATCAGGCTGACGCCCCCGGCGATGGCGACTTCGCATTCACCCTGTTGGATGGACCGGATGGCCCGATGAACCGCCACCAGAGACGATGAGCAGGCGGTATCGATGGATTCACTGGGACCTTGCCAGTTCATCAGAAACGACACCCGATTGGTCAGCATGGCCGGTGCATTTCCGGTTGCAGCCTGGGCGTTTCCTTCCCGGTTCAGGAGCAACATCTGCTTGTAGTCATCAAACTGGATGCCGGCAAACACCCCCACTTTTTTCCCGGAAAGGTCGCGACTCCTATAACCGGCGTCTTCAACGGTCTTCCAGACGCTCTCCAGAAAGAGCCGGTGCTGGGGATCGAGCACCACGGCCTCCCGGGGGGAAATCTTAAAGAAAAACGGATCGAATCGATCCACATCATCGATGAAGCCACCCCATTTGCAATCGGTCTTTTGCCGATCTTCCGAAGGGTTACCGAAATGATCCTCCCATCGCCATCGTTGTTGGGGAACCACTCGAATCATATCTCTTTCCGATTCGAGATTTCTCCAGAATTCATCCAACTGCTTGGATTCAGGAAATATGCCGTGCATTCCGATGATCGCCACCGGATCTTTTTTCAAAGACGCCTGGATTGCAGGCACGTCGGAAGGTTCGATGGCGTCGACCCTTTCGGAGAGAAAATCCGGTGTTGATGACGCT
>CAYSUA010000723.1:956-3139 GCA_964433795.1 uncultured Desulfobacteraceae bacterium
GCCTCGCCGACGCTGTATACCGCATCGATCCGGTCTTTTTCGGTTTCCAGCAGATGGGCGGAAAGGGCACTGATGCTGCTGTGACCGAAGAACACCGCCGGGGTAATCTCTATCCGGTACCTGTCATTGAGGGCATCTGCAAAAGATTTGAGGGAGATGGAATCGAATCCGTAATTCCCCATATTTTCAGTCACATTCAATCTTTGCGGATCCATCTTCAATACCGTTGCCGCCATCTCGCGAAGATCGGCTTCGAGACCGGAAGCGCTTGTCGAGACATCTGCAACCGCTGGTATGGCGGGTGATTTAAAATAGCTGTCGATCCGATTCGGGTCTCCTTGAAAGACGATGACCTGATCCGAACCGTTTGCCAATATTTGCTCGAATGCCTGTAATCCCGCCGCAGTCTCGAGATAGCCGAATCCCGAGGTTTTCAGATAGAAATCTTCGGCCTCCGGCTCCAAATGCATACCCCCGTCCCGCCAAAGCGGCCAATTGATAGCGACGGTCTGCCCCTTTCGAGAGCCGCTGTCTTTGAGCCCTTCCCGAAACGGCGCAAACCGATCGAGAAATCGGTTGGCCACGGCATAATCGCATTGGCCGAAGTCACCGAGGATGGATGCGGTGGAAGAAAAGAGAACGAAGAAATCCAACGCCTGCAAGCGAGTCACCTGATCGACCACCATTGTACCTAAAATTTTGGGTTTGAGGACGGAATCGAATGCTTTCTCGTCTTTTTCCAGTAGGGTGGTGGTAGAAGTCGTTCCGGCAGCATGGATGACGCCGTTTAAAGAACCGAATGTTTCTGTTATGACGGAGACGACCTCGGCCATCCTAACCGGATCGGCCGCATCCGCTTGCATGTAAAGCGGTTCCGCCCCTAATGATTTCAACGTCTCTATCTTTTCTTCGATCTTATGGGAAATCGCCGATCTTCCGGTCAGGATCAACCGGGCGTTATAGGATTCTGCGAGGTATCGGGCAAATATGTATCCCAAACCGCCGCTGCCGCCGGTAATGAGATATACGCCGTTTCGCCTTAATCTCGTTTTTGAAACCGGGTTCAACCGCAACGGCTTATAACGCTTAATATACCGTTTGCCTTTTTCGTAACGAATTTCCCGGACCAATCCGGTGCGCGCCGTTTTAATTGTTTCGGCCACGATATCGGCCAGTCTGATCGGCTCACTTTTCCCCAAAAGATGAACCGTAGACATGGAAAGATCGGGAAAAATAAGACTCAATGATTTCCACATTCCTGAAATCGACTCCCGAACCGGATTGTCGGCTTCTCTTCCCGATTCAAGGCAGTAAATCATTCGAGTCAGTCCTTTAGCCGTCTGCCTGGCCACCGCCTGCACGAAGTAAAAAAGAGCGTACACCCCTCTGGTGAGCTCGGTTTGGATGCTCCCGGTTTCGATGTCGTCACCGAACCGAACCGCGGCCTCCCTAGCGACGGCACCGCTGTTCCATAAGTGTATTAAAACGGACGGTAAACGGTTTTGCTGCTTAAGCACTTCGACCAAACGAACATAATCCTCAGGATTGCTCGGATCGATTTCAAAGCCTGTTTCGCCGAGCACCTTATAGGCCGATCCGGGTCGTATTGATATCACTTCCGTTTCCAGGCGATCCTGAAAGACCTTTTGATATTCGGAACCGACGTCGAACAGCAGAATTCTGCCTACCGCGGATTCGACAATCGGGCCGGCGCTTTGTTCTTCCGGTTCCCACCGGCCGGAATAATAGACGCGCCGGTTTTCAATCTGTGCGGTAGCGGTTTCTTTCTTTCCCATGGTTTTCGGGCCGGATCCGGCTTCCGGATCGATCTCCGGCACCCAGTAGCGTTCCATGGCAAAGGGATATGTGGGTAAAGAGACCCGCCGGCGCTTTCCCATCGGGTGAAGCAGCTGCCAATCGATATCGATTCCGGCCGTCCAGAGCCGGGCAATCTTATCCAAATCCTTTTGTTGAAATATCACCCCTATGAATGCTTCTCCGGCATCCCCTTCCAAGAGCAGATCCGATTTGCCTTTGTCCGTTTTTGAATTGCCCCGATAGCAGTCGCCGGGCAAGGACGCACCGTCTATGAAACGGCCGAGCCGGTCTTTCATCTCTTTTGTACCGGTCACGACCATGGCCAGCCTCTCCTCCATGGCTTCCCGACCCGTTTGAAGGGTGTA
>CAYSUA010000724.1:0-3112 GCA_964433795.1 uncultured Desulfobacteraceae bacterium
CATGTGGAAAAGAAAAAATCGAAATGTGATTATCGTTTTGATCATGCTTTAACAGAAAAAGAGACAAAATCCATCGAATCGACGGTTAACGATGCGATTCAGAAGAACCTTCCTGTTTCCGAAGAATATCTATCCAGAAATGAAGCGACCAGTAGATATAATTTAGGAAAAGTGCCTGAAAGTGCTGGGGAAAGAATCAGAATCGTTAAAATCGGAGATTACGATGCCTGCCCCTGCATCGGACCTCATGTTCAAAACACCTCAGAAATCGGACGATTTAATATTGTTTCCACCAGCTTCGACAAGGGGGCACTGCGAATTCGATATCGACGCTTCGACGAATAAAAACCCTTTATTTTCAAATCATTACTCGATTATAAAGATTGGTGTCTCCACATGTGTCCCCTTACATCGGGGGCAACGGCCCGGTCGGGTATATCGCTTTCGTTCTTTAAACATATATTCACAGTCGAGACACTGAAACGGCCGGATCACGAGATTTTTCTTTTGAGAGGCGACTGTTTTCTCCACATGGACCAGATGTTGGACAACCTCTTTTTCTCTGATGCCGATGGCCTGTGAAAGATCCCGGGCGCTCATTTCAACTTCGGTTAAAAGCATGATGATTCTCTGGCGAGCGGTCTGTTGATTTTCATTCCCCATAACATTTTATCCCATCCTCACCGACCAACCAAGACGAAACCGTGCATGACAGGCCGGACAGATCAGAACGACATCTCCCGTGTCAGCGCCCTGCTTAATGTCAAAGGACACATGAAACCCATCGGAATACCCACAAGTGGGGCATGTATAGATTTCACCCTCCGGCTTGATCGGCTCGATCCCTTCTTTTGAACCCATGCTCATATTCAACCCTCCATTTCTTGCAGTTTTTATATGTCTTTACCATATCAATTTTAATACCGTCAAAACCGATCCCCGAAAAGTTACATCATTTTTCCGGTTATCCTACTCCAACAAAACAGGTACGACCATCAAAAAACAATAATACCAAATACGTATTCCGTTGACAGATTGATTCTGTTTTTTCTAAGATTGAAAAATTTCCCGTGGCCAACAAGCGGTAATTATAAGTAACATATTATTTTTACAGAAGAATATAAGGAGAATATAAATGGAAAAGAAACCGGTGGTCGGCGTTTTGTTAGGGGATCCGACAGGCATCGGTCCGGAAATAATCGCAAAACTTTTTAATCGGACGGAATTATACGGATTGGCGGATATCGTAATTATCGGAGATAGACGGATTTTTGAAATGGGGCAGGAGGTCGTTGGCACTGAATTCTCTTTTCCTGTTTTCAACCGGATCGGCGACATTCCCCCAAACCCGAACGAGCCCGTTGTTCTGGATTATCCGACCATCGCCCCCGAGGATGTCACCTACAAAAGGGTCAGTGCCAATGCGGGCAAGGCCGTTTATGATACCCTGGAGTTTGCCGTAAGTCTGGCTCTGGATAAAAAGATAGACGGAATTGTATTTGCGCCCTTGCACAAAGCGGCAATGGGCTTAGGCGGCTGCCCCTATCATGCCGAAATCGATCTCTTTAAGGATCGATTCAATCGTCCCAATGTCCTCGGTGAAATAAATGTCCTGGAGGACATGTGGACCACCCGGGTGACTTCCCATGTTCCGATTCAAGAGGTAAGCGCGTTGATTACCAAGCAGCGGGTGCATGGAACCATCGGGTATATAAACAACGAATTGAAGCAGTTCGGCATCGAAAACCCGCACATCGCTGTTACGGCACTGAATCCGCATGCCGGTGAAGGCGGACGGTGCGGGACCGAAGAAATTGATGTGATTGCCCCCGCCATTGAACTGGCAAAAGCTGACGGGGTTAATGTCGAAGGACCATTTCCGGCCGACACCATATTCCTCAGGGTCGAGAAAGAGAATTTTCAGGGAATCGTTTCCATGTACCATGACCAGGGACAGATCGCGACAAAGCTATTGGGGTTTGACAAAGGAGTGACCCTGCTTGGAGGAATGCCGATACCGATTACCACACCGGCTCACGGAACCGCCTATGGACGGGCCGGAGAGGGGAGAGCCAATCCGGAGGCCATGACCAGGGCTTTTCGGATCGGCTGCCAGCTTGCGGAAAAAAACGCAAAAAAAGGATAAGGAGATTAGACAATGAATGATACAAAAAAGCCCCTGATCGGATTGATCCATTCCACCCGCTTGGTGGTTGATCCGGTACATAAAGTGGTTGCATCACAATGCCCGGATGCCGAGATCATCCATATTGTGGATGAAGGAATACTGAAAGTTCTATTTGGGTTGGGAGAAATAACAGAGAGAATCACCGGCTGGCTGGGTCGATTGGTGGATTCCGCAGTAGGAACGGGTGCTGATATGGCGGTTTTGAGCTGTTCGTCTTTATCTCCGGCAGTAAATGATGTTCGAGAAAAGGTGAGCATACCCTTTCTCAAAATCGATGAACCCATGGCCGAACAGGCCGTCCGCACCAGCGATCGGATCGGACTGGTGGCTACCAATCATACCACCCCCAAACCGTCTACCATGCTTATTGAAGAGGTTGCCCGGAGATTTGGGAAAAAGGTGACCGTTGTGCCCAGGGTTCAGGCGGACGCTTTTTTGAAATTAAATGATGGAGATATTGATGGGCATGACAATATGGTCGTCCAGGCTGTTGAGGAGCTGCTCCAAGAAACGGACGTGGTTCTTCTGGCCCAGATATCCATTGCCCGGGTTAAGGACAAATTGGATGAAAAAACGAAAGCGCGGGTATACTCGAGCCTCGATTTCATCGGCCCGAAAATCAATGAGATATTGAGTAGCAACTCTTAAGCTGAACAAATAGGTTGGAGTGAATCGGACCTGTGCGCCCCTGGCGTATATTCCTTTTTATCGGGAAATTCCAAATCACAAATCATAAATATCAAACAAATCACAATGACCAAAATTCAAAATCCCAAACACGAATATGATCTTGAAGGATGAAGCCAAAAGCCCGATCCAGGAGGCAAGTGAACTGAAATAGATTTTTTCATCAATTCGTGAAAAATCAAAATGATCTAAATTCGAAGCTTTAATCCTGTTTTGGTCATTGAATATTGTAATTTG
>CAYSUA010000725.1:0-3111 GCA_964433795.1 uncultured Desulfobacteraceae bacterium
TGTAAAAATGGGTTTATTATATTTTTATCTTCCGAGTGTCAATAAAAAAACAATTATCTGATAATTTCGATGTTTACACCCACATTCAATTTGGACCAAATCCGGTCCGCAGTCACCGCTTTTATGTTTCTTGAAAAGGCGAGTGCAATACAAGCCCTGTCTCCAAGGGAGAGTCCAAGGGGTTGGGTCGTCGGTACCAGCGAGGCGACTATCGCGGCATCCTCCGCTCCGAAGAGGACGCCCTGCAGGGGACATCCGCTTATTTCCGCCAGAATTCGGGAACCAAGAGAATGATCACGGTATAGATTTCGAGTCTCCCCAAGAGCATACACCAAATTAATATCCATTTGCCCAGATATGGGATCTGGGCGTAATTTTCCACAGGCCCCACAAGACCGAAGCCGGGGCCGATATTTCCGATCGTGGATGCAACGGCTGCAAGGGAAGTGATAAAATCCACCCCCAGGCCCGCCAACAATACGGAGGCAAGACCGAAGATACCGATATAAAGGGCGAGAAAGCCTAAGATACTTCGGGTAATATCTTCGGGGATCGATTTGCCGGCAATTTTGATGTGACGAACCGCATGGGGATGAATGAGGGAAAACAGCTCTTTGTAGCAGTACTTGAAACATACCATGATCCGGATAATCTTCATGCCGCCGCCGGTGGAGCCTGCCGAAGCCCCGATGAACATGCACAAAAACAGGATCAGCTGGGACATGGCCGGCCACTGCTCATAGTCGGCGGTTGCAAATCCGGTTGTGGTAATAATCGATACCACCTGGAAAAATCCGTACCGGAATGCCACGCCGATTTTTTCATAGACCGCTCCGTACGTATTCAGGCTCACCAACATGCCTAAAACAAAAACAATTCCCAAGAAAAACCGACACTCCGCATCACGCCAGAAGGCAAGCGGCTTTCCCTTTAACATTTGATAATGCAGGGAGAAATTGATACCGGCAAACATCATGAAAAGAATAACGGTAATCTCCATATAAACACTGTTGAAATGGGCCAGCGACGCATTCCGGGTGGAAAACCCACCTGTTGGCATGGTGGTGAACGCATGACAGACCGCCTCATATAAATTCATTCCGCCGATGACCAGCAAGACGGCTTCAGCCAGGGTAAAAAGCGCATACACCTTCCATAAAATCAGAGCGGTGTCACGAATCCGGGGTTTCAACTTGTCCGGAACGGGACTCGGCACTTCGGCTTTATAGAGCTGCATCCCTCCAACACCCAGGAATGGTAAAATTGCAATCGATAACACGATGATTCCCATTCCGCCAAGCCACTGGATGAAACTTCTCCAGAATAGAAGCCCTCTGGGTATGACTTCGATATTGGTTATGATTGAAGATCCGGTGGTGGTAAAACCGGATACGGATTCGAACACGGCATCGATAAATTGAAACGATCCGTTTTGGAAATAAAATGGGAAGGCTCCGAACAGTCCCACCATGGCCCAGCCCATCGCCACCACCGCTAATCCTTCCCGCTGGCTGATGGTTTCGACCTTTGACTTTCGAAACGGAAGGTAAAGGATCAAACCGGCAAAAAACGTAATCCCGATAGACTTAAGAAAAGCCGGTGCACTTCCATCGGCATAATAGAGTCCCACCAGCAACGGAATAAGCAGTGCCAGTCCGGAAAAAAGGAGCAACGCGCCTACCACATTTAGCACAAATTTCCAGCGCATTTAAAAGTACTCCAGTTTCACGGCAAGCATCTTTTCGATCTGGGGGACAGCCTGGCGAGAACCGAAAATAATGACCCGATCCCCGGGATGAATGACGCTGTCGCCTGATGGGATAGTAATACGTTCATCTCGGATAATAATCGTAACCAGCACACCTTTTGGAAACGATATCTCTTTAAGGGGTTTCCCTACAATCGCGGAGGTTTCCATGGCCACCGCCTCGATAACCTCAGCCTGCTCTCCTTTTAATGAAACTGCAGATAGCACTTTTCCCCGACGGATGTGCCGTAGAATGGTGTTGATGGCCGACAAGCGTGGGCTGACCACCTGTTCGATACCGATGGTGGACATGAGGGGAAGATACCGGAAGCTGTTAATCCGGGTGATGGTTTTGCGAGCCCCCAGCTGTTTGGCAAGCAGAGAGGCCAATACATTGGTTTGTTCCTCGACGGTCAGGGTTACCACCAGATCCATATCCCGAATCCCCTCTTGCTCCAAAATGACTTGGTCCGTACCGTCTCCATGGAGAACCACTGTTTGATCCAGTTTTTCAGCCAGAAAGCTGCATCGGTTCTCATCCTTTTCGATAATTTTCGTGTAAATAGAATCTTCCTCCAACCTCTCGGCAAGACGAAGTCCGATTCGACCCCCTCCCACTATAAGGACTCTGCGAACCGGTTCGGATTGCTTATCAAAAAGCTTAAGGATTTCCATCAGACTATCCGTCTCGCTGATGAAGTAGACCATATCTCCTTCCAGCAGCCATTCATCTCCCCTGGGAATGATCATCTCCTCACCCCTCAAAATGGCGGCGATTAAAGGAGATGGTCGACCGATGACTTTAGAGATTTCAGACAATCGAAAACCCACCATCGGAGTATCCGGCTTCATTCGGATACCGACGAATTTAACCCGTCCGTTTTCAAACTCTCCCACATCTCCAGCCCCGGGAACGCTCATGTACTGTTCGATGGATCGCACCACCTCGATTTCGGGGTTGATAATGGTATCGATGCGAGGGGCGCTTTCTTTAAATACCTCATGATACGCATCAAAATCAGCATTGCGGATCCGGGCCAGTTTTTTGGTTGAAGACGATAGGAGGTCCGTCATCAGGCAGGCGATCAAATTGGTCTCATCACTGTCTGTAACAGCCAGCAAAATTTCCGCCTCTCTTATGCCGGCTTCTTCCAATATGGAAGGACTGCTTCCGGAACCGCAAATTGCCTGAACATCGATGTTTTCTGAAACCCTGCGAACGGCTTCATCATCGGTATCGATGACCACCACATCTTTATTTTCAAGAGAAAGCCGGTGTGCAATGTGATAACCGACCTCCCCGGCGCCGATAATGATAATTTTCACGGGAATCTCCTCATTATTCGCATCAACCCTATTGTTGC
>CAYSUA010000726.1:0-3104 GCA_964433795.1 uncultured Desulfobacteraceae bacterium
CTTTTAATGCTGGACATCGACATTGACGTGCCGGATGATTACAGAGAACCGAAATTCTAATACGTCAGCACCACTCCGCCATCAAACAGTAGATCCCCGCCGATCAGATAACGGGCATACCGGGAGAATCCGAACACAAATAGGTTGGCCACCTCGATGGGCGACATCATCTCCTTGGTGCGGGATTTTCCCATCATCACGTCCCGGACCACTTCGTCCTCGGAAATACCGCGCTGTTCTGCCTGGGCGGAGATTTGATTCAGTGCAAGCGCCGTCTTTACAAACCCGGTGCTGACGGTGAAAGACCGTATCCTCCCCTCCCCTTCGGCGGAAATAGACTGGCTCAAGGCTTTGAGGCCGAACTTGGTGATATTGTAGACCGGTTTGTTTTTTGTGCAGATATGGGCGTGGATCGAGGCCATATTTCCGATGACGCCGATACCGTCATCGGATGATCTCATATGCGGGATGGTCAGTTTGGAAAGATAAAACGGCGCCCGCAGCATGATCTTCTGCATGAGATCATATTTTTCCATTGGAAAATTTTCGATGGCGTCGATATGCTGAATCCCGGCGATATTGACCAGGTATTTGATGGAACCCATTGTGGCGGCTTCATAAACCGCCTTCTCGATGTCGGCATCCTGGGAGAGATCCGTCTTGACAAAAACCATCTCACCGCCCATGCGCTCTGCTATTTCGCGGGTTTTTTGTCCCTCTTCCTCATTAATATCGAGCCCCACCACCGTTAACCGATTTGCAGCAGCAGCGACGGACGTGGCCCTGCCGATACCGGTTCCGGCCCCGGAAATGATGCATACATTGCCCGGGTTGAAGTGCTCGTCCTGAAGGATCAGTATTTCTTCACGCAGAATCTCCGGTTCTTTGGTGTCTGCCGGTTTTTGGGTTTCCATACCACCCTCCTATGGCTGTGAATTGATTAACCATTATTCCCATTCCAAGTTCCATGTCAAGTTAAATGGGACGTCGATCCAAAAGGCATTCAGCTTGACACTGTTTTACCACTTACTATATCCTTTGAACCCTGAACTTTGAACCCAGAACCCAGAGAGGAGTGTTCCATGAAGCTTGATCAAATTAACCAAATATCTGTCTTGGGTGCCGGAATCATGGGCCACGGCATTGCCCAGAGTTTTCTCATGGGTGGATACCCTGTAAAATTATACGACATCAGCGACGCCATCCTGGAAACCGCACGTGCCCATATCAAAGAAAATCTGGAGCTGTTTTCAAAATCAGACCTCATTCCCAAAGCCGATATCGAGCCCGCCCTCAGCAGGCTGTCCACCAGTACGGATCTAAAGCCATCTGTTGAGGGAAGCCAGTTTATTGTGGAAGCGGTTTCCGAAAACTTATCCCTGAAACAGGAATTGTTCGAAAAGGTGGAATCCTGCTGTGGCCCGGACACCATCATCGCCAGCAATTCGTCTTCGTTGACCCTTAAGGATATCGGAATCCGGGTGCAGGATAAAAAGAGACTGGTGATCACCCACTGGTTCAACCCACCTCACATCGTCCCTGCCGTAGAAGTCGTTAAATCAGAACACACCGCTGACGAAACCATGGATGTCACAATGAAACTAATGGAAAAAATCAGAAAAGCGCCGGTTAGAATCAACATGGAACTTCCCGGGTTTCTGATCAATCGAATCCAGATGGCCTTAGCCCGGGAAGTTTTGGATCTTTACGAAAAGGGAGTGGCTGGTGCTGAAGATATTGACCGGGCCGTGCGGGCCAGCATCGGGTTTCGATTGGCAAGTATCGGCCCTCTGCTCACCATGGATCTTGGCGGCATCAAACTCTGGCTGGCGGTTTACAAAAACCTCATTAATGACATTCAAAGCTCCACCGGACTTCCTGAATCGCTGCAAAGCCTTGCATCTCAAGACCATGATGGTGTCAAAAGCGGAAAAGGATTCTATGACTACACGGTAGATTTTTCACAGGCCGAACTGGATGAAGTGGTTCAGAAACGGGACCGGGAATTCTTAAGCAGGTTGAAGAATTTGTATTGGAACAAAAAATAAACTGAAGAATACCTTTCTTCTATTCTGTCTCCTGGCTCCTGGCTCCTGAATTCTTAACTCTGGTAAACTCACCAGTTTTCCATGACCTCATAAATATTGGAGGTAATTATGGCCAATCAATCCATCATAGAGGGCACCATCCTCTGGGAACCATCGCGTGAACTCAAAGAGAGCGCCAATATCACGCGATACATGAAATATTTGAAGGAAACAAAAAACCTTTCATTTGATGATTATCCGGCCCTATGGGAGTGGTCCGTCACTGACATCGAGGGTTTCTGGGAGTCTATCTGGGAATTTTTTGAAATCAAATCCTCACAGCCGTATTCCGAGGTGTTGTCCCAAAGAAAAATGCCGGGAGCCAGGTGGTTTTCCGGATCCGAACTGAACTACACCGAACACGTGTTTCGCAATATGTCCAAGAGCCGTCCCGCCTTGATCTTCCAATCGGAAATCCAGCCCTTGATGGAAGTGAGTTGGGAAGCGCTTTACGATAAAGTGGCTTCCGTTGCAGCGTCAATGCGAAAAATGGGATTGAAAACGGGAGACCGGGTCGTATCGCTCATGCCCAATATACCCGAGACGATTATTGCGTTTCTCGCCGGCGCCAGCATCGGTGCGGTCTGGTCCAGCTGTTCTCCGGATTTCGGCACCCGAAGCATTATTGACCGCTTCAAACAAATCCAGCCCAAACTGCTGTTTGCCGTTGACGGGTATCAATACGGCGGGAAGGTTTTGACCGCATATCGATCGTCCGGGAACTGCAGCAGTCTCTGCCAACCCTTGAAAATACGGTTTTGGTCCCATATTTGAATACGGATTCGAATACAGAGGGATTTGAAAATACGCTTCTCTTTAACGACCTGCTCTCTGAAAAGACCGAACTGGTGTATGAGCAGGTTCCCTTTAACCATCCCATGTGGGTGCTCTATTCTTCCGGCACCACCGGGCTCCCGAAGGCGCTGGTTCACAGCCAGGGGGGAATCCTTCTGGAGTTCCATAAATTTCTCGGTCTGCATGCAAACCTTCAGCCCGGAGACCGCTTCTTCTGGTTCA
>CAYSUA010000727.1:0-3103 GCA_964433795.1 uncultured Desulfobacteraceae bacterium
CCCGGATGTCGGCCTGCTCAACTCGGCGACTTGCGGTACCGCCAATGTGAAAGGTCCGCATGGTCAACTGGGTGCCCGGCTCGCCAATGGATTGCGCGGCTAAGATGCCCACTGCTTGTCCCATTTCCACAATCGCACCATGGGACAAATCCCGACCATAGCAGGTGGCACAGACCCCATGCTTGGTTTTGCAGGTCAGCACCGATCGGATTCTAACCTTGGTCACACCCGCATTTTGGACCTTTTCCACGGCTGCTTCATCAATCTCTTCTCCGGCATTTACAATTACTTCTTCTGAAAACGGATCCTGAATATCCTCCAGTGCAATGCGACCCAATATCCGCTCGCCCAGCCGCTGAATCACCTCACCGCCTTCCATCAGCGGTTCTACTTCTATTCCCATCAACGTGCCGCAGTCATGCTCGGTAACCACACAATCTTGAGCCACATCGGCAAGTCTTCGGGTCAAATATCCGGAATTTGCCGTCTTAAGCGCCGTGTCGGCAAGTCCCTTTCGGGCCCCGTGAGTCGATATGAAGTATTGCAACACCGAAAGCCCTTCACGAAAATTAGCCGTAATGGGTGTTTCTATGATCTCGCCGGACGGCTTTGCCATGAGCCCCCGCATACCCGCCAGCTGGCGCATCTGGTCCTTGCTTCCCCGGGCTCCGGAGTCTGCCATCATATAAATGGGGTTGAATCCTTCCTTAACCACGGGCAATGCCGATTCATCAGAACTCGGTTCCGCTTCGGACTCGTCTCCGGGGGCTGTCTTTTTCATGGCCTCCATCATCTCGTTGGCAACATCATCGGTGGCTTTGGCCCAGATATCCACCACTTTGTTGTATTTCTCTCCTTGTGTAATGAGCCCTTCCGTGTATTGTCTACCGATTTCAGAGACCTGATCTTCCGCCTTGTTAAGAAGCTCCCACTTTAGGTCAGGTATGATCATGGCATCGATGGATATGGAGAGTCCGCCTTTGGTGGAATATCTGTACCCGATATCTTTCAGACGATCGGATAGGATAACCGTGGCTTTGGGGCCGAGGTGCCGATAAGAATAGTCCACCAATTTCCCGAGCGCTCCCTTGTCCATCACTTGATTCACGGTGCTATATGGAATCTCTGGGCGTTTTTCAACCACCTTGAAGAGATGATAGGCATCATCGCAAAACACAAGGCTGCTGATTTCTCCCTGCTCCAGATCGTATACGCTGTCGGCATCCGTATCCTGAATGTGAAAAATACGTTTAAATTCGTCTTTTCGCAAAAGGCCCAGAACACCGTCATTGGCCCTATCGAAGCTTTCAGAGTGTTCCTGAACCATATCGCCGAATTCTGCACCGCCTTGAATTTTCTCAAAAACATCTTTCATGGCGGCCTCATCGGTCATCATTAAATGCTGAAGCACCATCAGGTTATCTTTTGGAATGATTTCCCATAAGAGGATTCGGCCCACGGTGGTCTCCAGCCGTCCACCGTTCATGCGAACCGTTATACCGGCATGGAGATCGACAGCCCCTGAATCATAGGCGGAACGAACATCTTCCGGGCTGGCAAAGACTTTCCCAGCCCCTTTGGACCCGTCGAGCTCCTTGGTCATGTAGTATATGCCGAGAACGATATCCTGGGTCGGTACGATGGTGGGGGAACCATTGGCCGGGGATAAGATGTTATTGCTGGACAACATCAACACCCGGGCTTCGATCTGAGACTCCACGGAAAGGGGTACATGCACCGCCATCTGGTCGCCGTCGAAGTCCGCATTAAAGGCGGTGCAGACCAGCGGATGCAACTGGATCGCCTTTCCTTCAATGAGCGTCGGCTCAAACGCCTGAACGCCCAACCGGTGCAAGGTGGGCGCGCGGTTGAGCAGCACCGGATATTCTTTTACCACTTCATCAAGAGTATCCCATACCTCCGGGGTTTCTCGTTCCACAATTTTTTTAGCACTTTTTACCGTGGAAACCATCCCCTTCTGTTCCAGACGGTAATAAACAAAGGGTTTGAACAACTCCAGCGCCATCTTCTTTGGCAGACCGCACTGATGGAGCCTTAAGGTGGGCCCGATGGTAATAACCGTTCGTCCGGAATAATCCACCCGTTTGCCCAGCAGGTTCTGGCGAAACCGCCCCTGTTTGCCTTTGAGGGTATCACTCAACGATTTTAACGGGCGTTTGTTGGTGCCGGTAATGACGCGACCATGCCGGCCGTTGTCGAAAAGCACGTCCACCGATTCCTGGAGCATCCGTTTCTCGTTCCGTACGATGATATCCGGGGCCTTCAGGTCGATGAGCCGTTTGAGGCGGTTGTTTCGATTAATGACGCGCCGGTAGAGATCGTTCAGATCCGAGGTGGCGAATCTTCCGCCCTCAAGGGGAACCAAGGGTCTCAAATCCGGCGGCAGCACAGGGATGACGTCCATTATCATCCATGCCGGATTGATACCACTTCTTCGGAATGCATCGATGACCTTCAGCCGTTTGGATAATTTCTGCCGTTTGGCAACCGAGCCGGTATTGCGAATATCTTCCTTGAGTTCTTTAAAAATGACGTCCAAATCGATGGCCTCAAGCAAAGACTTCACGGCTTCAGCGCCGATTCCCACCTCGAACTTGTCTCCGTATATTTCCAATGCTTCCCGGTACTTGTCTTCGGGCAGCAGTTGTTTCGGGCTTAAATCCGTATCTTTCGGATCCAGCACGATATAGCTGTCAAAATAAAGAACCTTCTCCATATTCTTCAAGGTAAGATCCAGCACGTTTCCGATCTTGCTGGGTAGACTTTTCAAAAACCATATGTGAGACACAGGCGTGGCCAACTCGATATGCCCCATGCGGTCTCTTCGCACTTTGGACTGAATGACTTCCACACCGCATTTTTCGCAAATGACACCGCGATGCTTCATCCGTTTGTACTTGCCGCAGTTACACTCGTAGTCTTTGGTGGGCCCGAATATTTTTGCACAAAACAATCCGTCCCGTTCCGGTTTGAACGTCCGGTAATTGATGGTTTCGGGCTTTTTAATTTCACCATGTGACCATTGCCGAACCTGCTCCGGCGATGCCAGTCCGATTTGGACGGCCTTAAATCGACTGGGATC
>CAYSUA010000728.1:0-3095 GCA_964433795.1 uncultured Desulfobacteraceae bacterium
GATGCACGGCGTCCGTCGCTTTGGCACAAACCCCGCTTCATTTGGGGGGGAATTGTCTTGGCTGTCGTTTCGGTGACGGCAATGGTTATATGGCATCTAATGGGCGAGCCCGGTAAAGTGGCGATGCAGCCCGAACCGGCCCCGGGTATCAAACAGCCGGCAATAATAGCTGGCCAAAATAAAACGGAGATCAAAGCTGATACTTCAGTGCTTCCGCCACCGGCGTTCTATCTGGGACAAGATGGTATCCGCATGCGCCTGATTTTCGGCAGAGAATTCAAAACTCCCGAAGAATCAATACAATCCTTTTACATAGACGAACAAAACGTCTCCAACTACCACTTTGTTGAATTTTTAAACGCGGTCAAAGACACCTTCACCATTGAAAATGGCGTTGTCAAACAAAAAGACCGAATCTTGTTCTATCTGGGTGAAGGCACAGCACCCTATGAACAGATCATCTATCAGCACGACCGGTTTCATTTGCGGGATACTACCCGTGCCGCCTTCCCGGTGGTGCGGGTCACCTGGTATGGAGCGGCTGCTTATGCGGCGCAATACGGCAAGCGTCTGCCGACAGAACAGGAATGGCGCTATGCCGCTTCCCTGGACCGTGGACAACATGAAACCGCACCAGCCATGGAGGCTTCTTCCGATTCACAACCGGAAAACAAGGACATGCACGCAATCCATATGGGAGACCAAAAGGGCAGGGCAATGGGGCCTAGCGGTGAAACTCCATCTGCCATGGGCGATAATCGATCATCATCGTCAAATGATTACAAGCAATGGGTCGTTCGAACCGAATCGACTTCCCCCGACACCGCCCCGGGTAGAAAAACAAAAGATGCCACCTATACAAGTCTTATTATCGGCTCGGATCAAGCGACCAATTTCCGATACCCGTGGGAAGGGTTTCCGGATGTGGGGTTCCGCTGTGTACTGAGCGTTCCTTAGAAGAATTTACGCGGTTAATCTTCGAATGGATATCTTTTACACATGTTCTAATTGATTCCATATTCTTTAAGTTTTAATTGAAGGGTGCGGCGGCTGATTCCGAGGATCTTTGCTGTATGCGTTCGATTACCCCCTGTTTCCTCTAACGTACGTAAGATAATTTCTTTCTCTGCTTCTTTCAGGGTCCTTCCGGAAGAAGTTACAAAGTTCCTTTCCGCTGCAGACTTGTCTTTTACGGTCATGATGGAGGGGAAGTCGTCTTGTGTGATCATGTCTCCTCTGGTCATGATGACGGCGCGTTCCACCAGATTTTCAAGTTCACGGACGTTTCCGGGCCAATTATGCCGCATCAATACATCTGTTGCTCTTGGAGTAAACCCTTTTATCAATTTTCTATTCTTCTCCACGTATTGTTTGAGAAAAAACTCGGCCAGTAACGGAATATCCTCATGCCGATCTCGAAGCGGTGGTATTTCTATTATCACCACATTCAGACGATAGTACAAATCTTCCCGGAAGCGTCCTTCTTTTATTTCATTTTCAAGTATCTTATTGGTTGCGGTAATGACCCTGGTATCGATTTTCAATGTGGTTTCACCGCCCACCGGTTCTATTTCCTTTTCCTGAAGGGCGCGGAGGATTTTTGCCTGGGTGGCCGGTGTCATCTCACTGATTTCATCGAGAAACAGGGTTGATTCATGGGCCAATTGGAATCGGCCGCGACTCTTGCTGACAGCCCCTGTAAAGGCCCCTTTTTCGTGACCGAAAAGCTCATTTTCCAGCAGGGTTTCCGGCAGAGCCGCACAGTTGACCTTGATCATCGGCTTATTGCGGCGGGGGCTGTTTTGATGGATGGCATTGGCGATCAATTCTTTACCTGTACCGCTTTCGCCCTTTATCAATACCGTTGCATCGGACGGGGCAACCTGTGCCAGGGTTTCAAAGAGGTTTTTCATTGCGCGGCTGTTGCCGATGATATTGCCGAAATCGAACCGGTCATCCAGTCTTTCCCTCAGATACCGATTTTCCTGCTCCAGTTGATGATGACGCAACGCCCGATGGACAATCAATTTTAATTCGTCGATATCCAAAGGTTTGGTAAGGTAGTCAAATGCCCCGGATTTCAATGCTTCTCTGGCTGTTTCAACGGATGCATATGCCGTCATGATGATGACCGGTATGCCGGGGCTCAATTTCTTGATCTGTTTCAGCGCTTCAATCCCTCCCATTCGGGTCATACGGATATCCATCAGGATAAGGTCATAAAACTGGTCTTCAACAGCCTCGATGGCACTGTGACCATCATCGGCTTCTTTTACGTCGTACCCGTCATCGGTGAGCACTGCGTCGAGCATCTTCCGAAGGGATAAATCATCATCTACCACTAATATTTTGGGTTTCATGGATTTTCCTTATCCTTTTCTTCCTCATCTTCCGTTATTGAATCGTTCATCGGTATTCTTATGATAAATCGACAACCCCTGGATTTATCGGATGGGGGGCTTTCCACATCGATTTCTCCCTGATGGTTCTCCACAATCTTATATACGATGGCTAGTCCCAGACCGGTACCTGCTTCTCTTGTAGTGAAAAAAGGATCAAAGATTTTAGGTAGATTCTCTTTCGGTATCCCCGGCCCATTGTCTTCAACCTGAAAGACAAATCGACTCTCATTGTCCTCCAAAAAGACCTTAATATTTATCGTGCCTCCTGATTCTATAAACTTCAAAGAATTCAGTAAAAGATTTAACAGTGCCTGAGTCATTTGATAAGCGTCAAGAGAGGGGGTGCTCGTGCCTGATAATATATCGTAATGAATCGTTGCGTTTTTGGCCCGGGCATCGGCTTCGATCAATCGAATTACGTGGTCTACCAATTCATTGGGGTCGGTTCGCTTAATTTCCGCGGCTTTGGGGTTGGCAAAGGAGAGCAGATCGGTTACCACACGATTGATCCGGTCTATCTCCTTTATCATAATTTCGGCATACTCCTGCTCTTTGGGGTTCTCTTTCAATGCATGCCGAAGAAATTGAGCAAACCCGCGTATTGAGCTCAAGGGATTTCGGATTTCATGGGCCAGTCCTGCAGCCAGTTGCCCGACGGCAGCCAGTTTCTCCGATCGCCTTACCCGGTCCTCG
>CAYSUA010000729.1:0-3088 GCA_964433795.1 uncultured Desulfobacteraceae bacterium
GGCTCGCTGTCAGGCTTTCCTTGAAGCTGCCGTATAGCTCTAAGCTGGTATTCAAACTGAAGTTCAAAGATTTGAAGGATTACTTGCTTGATATCCTCTTTTTCCATAACAGGATGCTCCTGGAGGTGAAAATGAAAATATACGTCGGTATATAAACAGTATTACAACTAATTTACTGACGTTTGTCAAGCCAAAAATAACCTGGTGAGAAGTGAGTACCAGAGATATCACAAAAAAAAGGGGGAATAGAAGAAGCTTTTAGTAATAAATTATTTAAATTCAGTAGCTTACCGTTAAGTTAACGGCATTAGGTCCGACCTCAGCCCAGGCATTTTTTTCTAGAACCGACCTTGTTTTCTACTCGCTCTTTCATTTGTTTACTTTATATTTAAAGAGGTTCCGGACATTCCGTTTATTCGGCTTGACGACAAAGCTCGTTACGAGATCAAGTTTCAGGCTCCGTTGATATTACATTTAACACCGCGAAATCCCAGGAATTTGCCCTTGTAATATTCGACTCCAAGTAAGCTAGCTTGACTTTTAACTGGTTTGACTGAGCGAACATCGCCACCTGCACAATTTCTGAGAAGGCTGAGTGGGTGCCCTTACTAATGGCGACCCGTTTGAAGCCATCCGGACTTGCCTTCGGCAGTGCATTCATGTAAATAAAGAAGAATCCTGCACCTGAATTTTTCACGTCATCCCACTTGTCAGCACTAATTGTCACTTGGGTGATTCTTCCAGTCACTGTTTTGGTTGCCATGATAACCTCCTTTTTAGTGATGGGGTCACGTCTGCATTTGACCCTTATTAATATTGTCTTGTATTTTCCTCATCGGTATTTTTTATTTTCCGGTCATATTTTTAAATCGTAAATATTTTCTAGGATTGAATGGGTCAAGAGCAAACTCCATTTCTTTATTAATTAAAAATCAATAGACCCGGATTTTGCGTTATCGCAGGCAGGGTGAACACAATACTATTTTTCCCTGCTTTAGTCCGAAGAACCTTTTCGGTTCTGCCGGTATAGAGCGAGAGCCAATTTGTTTTATCAATGTTTATTCCATCCGGTGTCGTCATTAATTCTACTCGTTGAGTTTTATTCTTGAATAGAACCAGAACCGTTTTATGTCTAAAAGATTGTATCAGGAATACCCGAACATTCCGATCAGCATTTATCGGCTTCAACTCGATTCCATCCTGAATATCAGGTAAGGCGCATTGTAGATGCTTAGTGATATAAAAAGATAGTTGGGGGTTGTATCGCCTATCAATAAGGCCGTGTCTTGGATAATAGCCGCGATCATGATGCACAAAGGTGTCCAGGAACAGACTCACATTCGATAACCCGTGGACGGAAACAAACGATTCTGCAACAACATTGGCGATGGTCTGATCGTCCTCAAAAGCCGCACCTTCACTTTGGCGAGGCAGTTTCAGGTGAATCAGTGCATGGGTCTTTTCATCGGTTATGAATTTTGAAACGGAATGAATGTCCGAAAATGGTTTGCCCTCACCAGGGACCAGAAACACAAAACCATCGAGTACTTTACCGGCTTTATCCTGACTTATCAGTTTTTGAACCAATTGACGGTCCTGGCGTCTGAACCCATGTGTCGGAAAGTGTGAGAATTGAAAGTCTTTTTCTTCCTTTTGGTCATCAAGCGTATTGATCTTTGAAAGATAGATCTTCAATCTGGTTTTTTGTTTGAATTTATGCAATAGGGCGATTCCTTTTTTCATGTCTCTTCGGGGAAGGATAACCTCCCAAGCATCCACTAATTTTTCGTTGGCGGCAATTACCTGTTGAACATCGGTGTCCGGTATACCCACACTGAAGACGGTGAATGCGTGATGCCGGTTTTTCAATACCCTGATTCTCTGCTTAACTGTTTTGTCTTTTAAATCTCCGATGGGGATTCTAAGTTTTTGAATTCGGAGTTCCCATAGTGCTTGGAGCAGATAATCGTTTCGAACCGGTTTGCGGACGAATTCGTCCAGACTGTCAAAAGGCATGTCTATGCTTTTCGCCCAGCTATGGCGCAAGGAGATACCGACAGACGTAAAACGCTCCCGGGATTGCCCCATTTTCGAAAACAAGATCGGAGAATCCCGCTTGTCTGTTGTACGACCGTAGGATCGAATCGGATGAATACGATGCCCGTTTGCGTTAATGCGTACGAGAAAGAAACCGAGCTTGTTCACATCATTTCTGCCGTACTCATCCGGAGGCCCTACACTGAAAAGTTCGCTGAATTCAGGTCTTACAAAAGTAACGGACGGCAGTACATACAGGTCAGTCTTTTTGTACCGGTTATAGAAGAAGTTGTGCACATGTCCTGAGAAGACAGCCTCGATATTGTACCGGTCCAACAATGAAAGCAGCCACATACGGGCCTGCTTTCCGATATTATCATAATGTTCATCTTCGGTGGGATGATCGATAAAAAGCGGATAATGCATGAACAGAAACACTCTTTTCCCCGTCTTCCGATTCTCATCCAAATCCCTTTCCAACCAGACTTGTTGTTTTCTTTCGAGTGCGATTCCGGAATTCAGGATAGAGGAGTTTACAACGACAAAATGGCAGTTGCGGAAATCAAACGCGTGATATGAGGGTCCCCAGTACTTGTTAAAAATCATGTGGGTCTGCCGACTTACAATAGGAGATGCAGCAAAGGCGTGCGGCTTATCTCCTACATCATGATTCCCGGGCACCACAACCATCTTGCAGTTCAGTTGCCGAAAAAGGGTCTGGGCTGTTTTTACGGTTGCTTCATGCGTAGGAAGTGCCGGAATAGGATGCTGAATATCTCCAAGATGGATAACCAAATCAGGAGCGAGTTTGGTGATTTGTCTAATGATAAAACGGTTTTTTCTGTTTGCATATTGATCGGACGGGTAGCAATGGTCGCTTTTATCTTTTTCATGCCGAATATGTGTATCTGAAATGACGGCAATATGAAAAGGTTTCGACTCGGTCATATAAATCGCTCCTTCATATGTTATGAGTGCCTAGTGCCTAATGTCGCATCTTAATTAGTGTCCGTCCGCTAATGTCTAAGCATCTGTAAATATTAAATATAGT
>CAYSUA010000730.1:0-3081 GCA_964433795.1 uncultured Desulfobacteraceae bacterium
GAAGGAACCGGTGCGCATCATTTGTCGAGAAGGAAGAACAGATAGACTCCTTGCCGAACTGGCAATCCACAATTTGGATGTCGTGTTATCCGATGCGCCAATCCCGCCTGCAGTCAAGATCCGCGCTTACAACCATTTACTTGGAGAGAGCAGGGTAACGTTTATGGCGAGCGATCGGCTAGCCCGGAACTGCCGGAAAGGGTTCCCGGAATCGATGAACGGTGCACCGATTCTCCTTCCCGCAGAGGGTACGACCCTGCGAGGTACACTTGAACAATGGTTTGATACCCTGGAAATTCGTCCTACGATTGTGGGAGAGTTCGAGGACAGTGCTCTACTCAAAGCATTCGGTCAGGAGGGTTTCGGGATTTTCGCAGTCCCTTCCGTGATCCAGGACGAGGTCGGCAGACAGTATGGTGTAACACCGATCGGCGTGGCAGAAGGAATTGCCGAACGCTTCTACGCTATCTCATTAGAACGAAAGATCCGCCACCCAGCTGTGGAGGCTGTCTGCATAGCCGCCAAGTCAGCATTGTTCGCTCGACCCTAGATTATGGATCAGGCCTACCCTTGGCTTTTGGTTCTTTGAGGCCGCATACCGAGACGCCCTTATGTTTTACAGTTTATTTAAATTGAACCCAGAACATGCATATTCATCTACTATGTCCACTTGAGATATTTTCTGGAGATCACACTTGCCGCCAACATAAGAGAATTATCATTGCGTTTTCGCAGGCGTACTGCTGTGCAAGTATACTAAGGGACATTGATTAATTAGACTTATAATATGTTGTTGATAACAAATCGAATTAAAATGGAATACGCTTGACAAACCGAAAGATGAATGTCGCTATTATCCACAATAATAAGACATATAATGTAATAATTTAGGGGTAAATTGTATCAAGAGAGGGCGGCGAGTTAAAAGAATATTTTAGCCACAGACACACACAGACAATAATATTTTTTTGCCTGGACGACCTGTCCAGGCAAAAGCTTTGCATGCCTTTCAGGCATAAGCGTAATAATAATCGCGAAGCGATTGACTATTGTTGCCTCCGCAAGTCGCGGAGGCAACAGATCCGTGTCCGTCTGTGTGGGTCGAGCGAACAAAGTGAGCCCCGCAGGGCGGGATGCAAGCACAGGCGGCTAATAATAAATGTTTTTCTATTAATCAATATCTAACATGCTTGAATCATACAGATTTATCTCAATATCAAATCATTTGATACCAACTAAATCGGAGAAGACCCTAATCAATTATCCTGCTTTTGGGTTATAGACCCGAAAATCACTGACAGCGAGGCAACCATGCGATACGTTGACATGCAAATATGGCCGAGACGGAAACACTTTGAATTGTTCAAGGCCTTTGACTTTCCCCATTTTAACCTCTGCGCCGATATCGATATTACACCCATACACAAGGAATTGCCGAGATATCCTTTTTCCTTTACCGTGGTAATTGTTTATGCGCTGGCCAAAGCAGCAAATGCCATTACTGAGTTTCGTTATCGAATCCGTGACGGTCAAGTAGTGGAACACGACATTGTTCATCCTTCTCCAACCATCCTGCGCGAAGATGATTTGTTCAGTTTCTGCACCATCCCATTTAACGATGATTTTAAAAACTTTGCTGCCGAGGCCGAAGCAGCCATTGCACATATAAGGGAAAGCCCGACCTTGGATGATATACCGGGACAGGATGAACTGATATACATGACCAGCATCCCCTGGGTTTCGTTTACGAGCTTCACCCATCCGATTCATATGAATCCGGTGGACTCCATTCCCCGGATTGCGTGGGGAAAGTTTTTTTCAAAAGGGGACCGGGTTAAAATGCCCTTGTCCGTTCAGGTCCATCATGCATTGGTAGACGGTATTCACGTGGGACGTTATTTTAATTCGGTGCAGGAATATCTTGATGAACCGGGCCACTTTCTTGATGTTTGATGCTGGATACTGGATATTCGATATTCGATGCTCGATACTGGATACTGGATGCTCGATATCTGATATTTTGGATAACTGGTTATCTACAAAAGCCAAGTTGCTATGTGCAGTAGGCGTTGAAGGTGAGCCGAATCGGCTTCACTTGGGCTTTCGGGATATCCAGATTTAGATATTATTCAAAAGGAGTGAATCATGAGATTCTTGATCGGCTTTCACAGCGCAGGACTACATCAGTATCCGGTTGAAACGGTCATCGAAAAAGTTGCGGAGGCTGAATACGATTGTATTGAACTGAATGCAGAGACATTGCCCTGGGCTCAACCGCATGTGACCCCAAAATTGCCGGATTTCAATCGCCGTCAAATCCGGCGAAAGGTGAAAGAGGCCGGGATTACCATATCTTCCATCAGTGCACACATCGGCCTTGTGGAAGCTGAAGAAAACAAGCGCAGCGAAAATCTAAACTATGCGTTGGGATGTTTGGATCTGGCCGGCGATCTCGAAGCCCCGGTGGCACACCTTCTCTCCGGTCCGCTTGCGGAAGGTGTTTCCCGTCAAGAGGCATTCAAATGGATGGCGGATGCAGTGGCACAGTGCATCAAACACGGCGAATCTTTAGGGGTGAAGGTGGCATTCGAACCGGTTGCCAGCCATCTTATTTGCGACACAGAGAGTATGCTGGAGTTGCTTGATGCCCTTCAACCGCTGGAACTTTTTGTCAATTTCGATCCCAGTCATCTGGCGGTTCACGATGATGACATTTCGTCAGCCATTCGCTCCCTATACCAACGAATTGTCCACGTTCATATCAAAGATGCCAAGGGCACTCCGAACGATTATCAATTTCCGCCTCTGGGTCAGGGAGTTATCGATTTTAAGGGATTTATGGCTGGCTTGAAGGAAGTGGAATACAACGGTGTGCTTTCTGTTGAGTATGAGGCAAACGCCTTTGGGTATGAACAAACAGAGGAAGAGATTGTAAAAGGGTCGCTGCAATTTGTAAAACAATTGATGACAACGTAGAGAATTCTATTAGGATACGAAGAAACCTCAAGTCAAGCCCCTTCGGCTCTGAAGATAATCCGATTCGCGGACGTATGAAACTCGTGCATAAGGGAGCGTAACACC
>CAYSUA010000731.1:0-3078 GCA_964433795.1 uncultured Desulfobacteraceae bacterium
GCGACATTTTTACGGAACCTGAATTCAAAGAAATTATGGATACCGGGCTATAGTCTCGAAGTTCTTGGGCGCAGACCCGCAGCGCAGGCGCTTGCGCGGCGTGTGAAAGCAGATTATCGAGATTTTTAAATTAAAGGATCATGATTTTATCTGCGAAAATCTGCGTCCTATTTAACTTGCCCGATTAAAGAGGAGGATAAATTGCAAGTAATCAAAGTTGACCCAGAAAAATGTACAGGTTGCCATCAGTGCGAGCTTTGGTGCGCTTCTGAAATCGCATCTGTGGCCAAAGAGCTTCCGCTTTCCATCAATGAGGAACCTCAGCCGGTACCCAGGGTATTTGTGGAGGGAAAACCGTTTGCGCTTCAATGCCGTCAATGTGAAGAGGCTCCTTGCCTGGATGCCTGCCCGAACGGCACCATGAGAAAAGATCCGGAAAACGGCCTGATCTATGTTCACGAGCCCACCTGTATCGCCTGCTGGATGTGTGTGATGGTATGCCCCTTTGGGGTTATCAATCCGTCTTCGACGTTTAAAGTGGCCATCAAGTGCGATCGCTGCCGAAGCATGGGGTATCCGATCTGCGCTGAGGCCTGCCCCACAAACGCCATTAAAGTTGAGGATCGGACGGATTATCGTAAGAAAAAGTTCTAGCCTCATTTGATAAGAAACTGAAGATGAATTCATAATATTATTGATGACCCTCTCGGTCATTAGAGATTCGCGATTTGCGTCAGAAAGGAGAAAAAAATGGAGTTTATCCAGAAAAAAACCGCCGATCGTGCGGTGGAACATTTCTTAATGAAAGCTGTGGATCAGGAGATATCGACTGCTTGGGATCGCTACGAAGGGCAGCTTCCCGAGTGCGGGTTTTGTGAATCCGGCTTGAGCTGCCGGGATTGCCTCCAGGGACCCTGTATCAGCCATCCGTTTCGAAATGACACGAAGGTCGGCGTGTGCGGTAAGGATAAAGATGTCCTGGCTGCCCAGTCTTTACTGAGGCTGGTTCTGAAAGGCACCATGGCCCAGCTGGATCAGGTATCCGACTTTGTAAAAGCGGTGGCATCGGGTGAAATCGACCCCAAGGATAAAGACGCAGCCGATCGGATTTTAAAAGATATCAACGGACTTTTGGATAATGGAGAAACAGAGGCTGTCAAGGCTTTGCCGAAAGTTATTGTTGAAGGATGGGAAAAAGCGGATGTTCTTCCCCAAGGAGTGGCTCGGGATATATTCAAAGCCACCCAGAAAATGGAAGGCGGCGTCTCCGGCGGGGAAGAAATCCTACTGTGGGCTGTAAAGTGCGCTTTGCTCGGTTGCGCTGTCGATGCTCTGGGAAGAAAACTGCAGGGGGCGGTATTCGGTGAAATTGCGCCCACGGATGTTGACGTCAATCTGGGCGTTATTCAGAAAGACCAACCGAATATCCTGATTTATGGGCCTGTTTCTCCGGCACTGAAGAAACTGGTCATTGAAAAGGCAAAGGACAACAATATAAACGTCATGGGTGTTTGTACCGATTCGTTGCTGCCGCCATACACTATCTCTCCCGTGAGTAACTACGGATCACAGGATATTCCATTGATGACCGGTGCTGTGGACCTTATTGTAGCCGGAGACCAGTTTGTAAACCCGTCCCTGGCCGGTGTTGCAAAAGACTGGAAAGTAAAGATCGTATCTGTAAATGGAATCAAGCCGAGTGGAAGCTTGACCGATTTAGCAGATGAGATCGTGAAAAAAGCCCAAGTGTCATTCGAGCTCCGAGCGGATGTCCCAAAAGATATTCCGGATGCTAAAACGTCGGCGGTGATGGGTCATTCCCCCCAAAGCCTGGATATCAAGAAAATCGTCGATGCATTGAATGCCGGAACCATTAAGGGGATTGCAGTCTTCTCCGGCAGCAATAATGTGAAATTTACCCAGGATAACGAATTCACCGCCATGGCAGAGGCCTTTTTAAAGAAGGATATCCTGTGTATTTCAGAAGGCGAAGCCAGCGTTTGTCTCGCTAAATACGGGTATTTAACGCCCGGGGAAGAAAAGGAATGCGGAGAAGGCGTAAAAGGGTTGTTGGGTTCTCTCGGGGATAATGTTCCTGCAGTCATCGACTGTAATGCCGTGGATTTCATGGTATCGCTTGCCGGTATAGAAAACAAAGCACTCAGCGAGTATCCCATCGCTGCCTGCTTTGCCGAAGCCAACCGAAGTGCAGAGGTTGCGAAAGCCATGGCTTTTGTGTCCATGGGGGTCTCTACTTATTTCTGGCCCTGTCTGCCGGTAACCGGAAGTCCCAAAATCATGGACGCATTAACCGGCCTTTGCGGAGAAACCTTCGGCGGACAGCTTCACGTTGTTACCGCCAGAATCGATGCGCCGGCAAAAGCGGAGTTGTTCATAAAGGCGATTACTTCACCCCCCTCCATGTCGGGTAAATCTTGGCAGTAGACTTATAGCGAATATCCCTCTCCTCACAGGCTGGGGGGAGGGATTTCTCTGTCTATTTTAACTGCTGTTCCGCCCAGATTGTCAGCTGTTCTCGCAAAATTTTTGTGTTGTGGCGGGAATCTACTGGAAAACCGTCGTGGAATAAAACGGTCTTAATCGGTTTGGTATGCTCGTAACCTTCTGCGATCAGCAGGAGTTCCTCCGTAATTTCTTTGGTGATGATTTTCTTATCTGATTTTTTCAATTCGATACAGATGGCCGGCATTTTTTTATCTTCGGGTCCGACTCCCACCAGAGCGCTCCGAAGCACATCTGAATGATTGTTGAATATGATTTCACATGGAATGGTATAGAGCGTCCCTTTTGGGGAAACCACGCGCTGAGTTTTTCTCCCGCAATACCATAATCTCCCCTTGTTGTCCTTCCAGGCGAGATCCCCCATCCTGTGCCATATCCGATCGCCATCCTTTATTTTTGATAAACGATCCGCCTCCGGTCGGTTGAAATATTGTTTAGAGACCAAATCTCCGTTGACCGTCAGTTCACCGATATCGCCATCCGGCACCAATAGATCATCCGACCATGTATCGATGGGCTTGTCGTCGATTTTAATGATTTTTACTTGAATTCCGT
>CAYSUA010000732.1:0-3076 GCA_964433795.1 uncultured Desulfobacteraceae bacterium
GATATCACCAAAACGTCTAACGCCGTCGCGATCCGCCGGCAGAGGTAATCGGCCTGGTCAATCGAGCCGGCGGTCCATCCGCCACCGTGTAAAAAGATCATCTTCTCAACGGGGTGCACCGGCTCGTACATGCGATACGGCAATTCTGCTTCCGACACGGATATCAAGCCTTCACGAATTGCCAGAGAGTTTACGTCTGAAGAACCGTGACGGGCCCTCAGACGCTGTATCGTTCGAGCACCGCGGTTGATTCGCTTCCGCTCGTCGAGCTCGTTCAATTTTTTATAGTGAGTGTCGGATTTTGTAGCCCTGCCGATGATCATGAGGGCATAAATATACGGGTTAATGCCGTCCGGACGACCTTTCCGGAAAATACGAGAGATCATTGCATGAAATCCATGGTTCATTCTAGTACCCCGTCTCATAAGTTCTGTTACAAATATTGGCAATATAACTTTTATGCATAATCCTTGTGGTTAATCCGCTTATGTGATAGGGTGGCTACAGACTGAACCTATTCTGTGGCTAAACACGCGTGCTAAGGGGGATTTATACTCTTCGAGACCGGAGGCTGCGGTTTAGGTGGATTAAATACAAGGAGAATCCACAATGATAGATTGCCGCCTCGCTTCGTTTTCTGCCGCACTACAGCAGCAACGCATAAGGCAAGCACGAAAGGTCTTGGGTGAGAGAGTCGTTGAACGCATTCTGTGTTTCGCCTTGTACCTTTTAGGTTTCGAACGTAGCTCCGTCTCTGAGTTAACCGGTAGCCCGCCAGGCACGGTCAGATCGATAGTTCGAGCGATTCTGCACGGCGGTGTTCCGGCCTTTGAGGATCGCAGGAGACGCTCATCGAGCTTTCTGCCGCCGCAGCGGCAAGGAATTGAGATTGGCGTGATGAGGCAGCAGCAGGGGGTAAGGGTTGACTTCGAGGGGAAGGGCAGAATACAGATCCCTCAAGAGAACAGCCTGCAGACAAAGGTAGTGCTACTGACGCTGCTCGACAGCGGGCTCGTGGGTACCCGAGATGTCTCAGAGGTACTTGGTCTGTCCACAGTCCATACGTTGAACCTTGCTCGAGCGTTGGAGCGGGAGGACATACCCGGATTGATCGACAAGCGCGAAGGACAGAAGCAGGAGTACCGATTCACCGAGCAGGTGAAAGCCGAACTGATTCAGCAGTTTGTCTTGGACATCGTCGCCGAGGGGCGAGTTTCGGGCAGATCGCTCTCAGAGCATCTGCTGGAGCGTTGTGAGTTGCGTCTATCGGAGCGCAGTATTCGCGATCAGTTGAGCAAGTTGGGTTTGTCGAGGATCAAGGAAACGCTACCGAATCTACTCTCGGGTTTAAAAAAAACTCCGTGAGATTGTTCAGGACATGAGGGAGCAGGGAACTGGATGGCTGACCGACACTTTGGCAGGCAGCTGGAAAGCCCGGCCACCTGCAAGGATTGGGCGAAGGATAGAGATTGCCTTGCTACACCGGGCAACGATCCATCCGCGTCAGATAGCCTGGTTTACCAACTGTCATCTTCGGACGGTGGGCAGATGGGTAGTGCGAGTCGGGAGAGGAGAGCCCATCACCGATCGGCCTCGTAGCGGTCATCCGGTACTGTTCGGCGAAGAGCCTCGACTGAAGACCATTGCGTTTTTCTGTCAGAATCCTGTGTTGCCCGGGTGTACGAGGTGGGCGCTTAGGGATGCCGAGCGGCACTTCGCCGCCCATGCGGAGGTGATCGGATGTGCTATGAGCCGTTCGACTATTGCGCGTGTGCTTGCAGAACACGCTCTGCGGCCCCATCTCAGACAGTATTTTCTGCAGATCACCGACCCACAGTTTTTTTCGAAAATGGACCACATCATTGCTTTGTACCTCGAGCCTCCCGAGCATCTGTTCTGTTTTGATGAGTGCACCGGAGTCCAGGCCGTCGAGCGTTTGGCGCCGAACCTTCCACCAACCATCGGGTATCCCCTCGCCAAAGAGTTCCAATACAGGCGACACGGTACCACAGATATTATGGCTTTCCTCAAGCCCTCAACCGGAGATGTCTTCTGTCGCTGCACCGATGACCATACCGCCGAGACGTTAAGCCGTGTGTTCACCGAACACGTTGAGCTGCAGCCCAACAATGCCGCGCTTCACTACATCTGTGACAACCTCAGTACTCATTTCAACGATGAGTTCTGTGCCACCATCGCCGCGCTCAGCGACGTGGAGTATACACCATTGAAGAGCGGGACCGAGCGTCGTCAGTGGCTGCAATCAGCCCAGAAGCGGATTGCTGTACACTTCACCCCCTTCCATGGCTCGTGGCTCAACATGGTGGAGATCTGGTTCGGCATTCTTGCCGATAAATGCCTCAAGGACGGGTCGTTTGAATCGCTACAGGCGTTGGTGCGAAACATCGATGATTTTGCGCACACATGGAGCGAGCATCTGGCGCATCCGTTCTCGTGGACCTACCGTGGTGAAGGGCTGCATGGCAAAGCGGTTCGTCGTTTCATGAGACTTCTGCACATGGAGAGCCCACAGATGGAGATACTCTTCCTCACGAAACAGCTTCAGCTCACGGCGAACATAGCCCTGGAGTATTGCACACACGTTGACATCAAAGACTGGCGGCACTTGCACAAATCACTCATCGAGAAACAGGGATATCTTCACGCCATCATCGCTGCCGGCCTAAAGGAGTCTCAAAGAGCCAAAGCCGACCTTGCGCTGCAAAGCATATCCGAGCTTTTGAAAGAAAGTGTGCTAAAACATGATGCCCAAGTCAGATCGGCATGAAAGCCAAAACATGAACTGCCGGAATCAAAGACAGAACTTATGAGACGGGGTACTAGTAGGAAGGATTACCTGATAATGAAAACCCAATCGCTTGATATAACAAAAGATCACTGCCCGATGACCTTTGTCAAAACAAAACTGGAGCTCGAGAAACTGAGCGCCGGCGACAAACTGGAAGTGCTGCTTAAAGAGGGAGAGCCCCTCAGAAATGTACCAAAGTCGGCGCAAGAGCAGGGCTACACCGTGCACGAAGTTGCTTTGGTACACGACGATATTTACAGGGTGCTT
>CAYSUA010000733.1:0-3073 GCA_964433795.1 uncultured Desulfobacteraceae bacterium
GCATCTTGAATATTGGATGGAACGGGATGTCAGTCTGTATGCCGTGGGAAGCGATAAGGTCCTGATGCTCGATTACTGCACCCGTTACCTAAAAGCATTGAAATCGGAGTAAATAGCTTCTACGCGTTTTCCGAGACTTCGCATGGAAAAAGTGGCCCCTTCGGAGTAATCGTTTTTTTCAATGAGCGATACTCGAAACTTGATACTTGAAACTCGGGAAAGGTATTCTGTCCATGGAATCTTTGATCAGAGAGTGGGACGGCGAGAGTATGATTATCCGCTTTGACCGGATTGCGGAGGCTTTTATTATCATTGCGGTCCACTCCACCCGATTGGGACCTGCCATCGGGGGCACCCGAATGAAGCAGTATCCCGATCTGGATTCGGCGGTGCTGGATGCACAGCGGCTGGCAGGTGGAATGACCTATAAGTGGGCGGCCTCCGGTCTTGATGCCGGAGGAGGGAAGGCGGTTATTTCCCTGCCTTCCGATCTCGATCCGAAGATGCGGGATGATTTACTCCGTCGCTACGGCGCTGCGGTCAAACAGCTAAACGGGCTTTTCCTGACCGGACCCGATGTGGGCACGACCTCAGAGGATATGGATGTCATTGCCGAATCAGGCGATCCTTATATATTTTGTAAGTCATTGGATCACGGAGGAACGGGAAACCCGGGACCGTTAACAGCGCTTGGGGTCTACACCAGCATCCAGGCAGCAGCCAAGCAATCTTTCGACGAGGCAACGCCGGCAGGCAAACGGGTCTTGGTTCAGGGCTTGGGGAGCGTCGGTCAGGAACTGGTCAAATATCTACATAAAGCCGGTGCCGAGATTCTCATCAGTGACGTGAATGAAACCATTATTCAACAATTCAAAGAAGGCTTCGGGCTTGAAATTGTCCCCCCGGACGCGGTGTATGACGAACCCTGCGATATCTTTGCCCCCTGCGCACTGGGCGGTATCTTGAATCAACAGACCATCCCGCGCCTGCGCTGCCGGGCGATTGCCGGAGCGGCCAACAATCAACTGGAGGTACCGGAAGACTCTATCCGATTAAAAGAGCGGCAAATTTTGTATACGCCGGATTTTATAGCCAATAGCGGGGGCATCATCGGTGTGATCAGCATGGAGACCAAAGGGCTTACCCGGAAAGCAGCCGAGGAAAAGATTGTTCACTCCATTACGGACAACCTGTCGTGCATTTTCAAAATGTCCGCGGATGAAGACATCACCACTGATGATGCGGCCAAGCGTTTGGCAGATGAACGATTGAGGTGATCATAGTTTTGGGTTTCAGTGTTCAGGATCGGTTATTCCACCCAATTGAAGGTTCTATCCACAGCCTTTTTCCATTCGATGTAGCACTTTTCCTTAATATTCAATTCCTTAGCGGGGTGCCAAGTTTTATCCACAGCCCAGTTATGCCGCAACTCTTCAAGTCCGGACCAGAACCCGACAGCCAAACCGGCGGCATAGGCGGCTCCTAAAGCAGTGGTTTCCGAAACTTTGGGACGTATTACCGGCACATTCAGAATATCGGACTGAAATTGCATAAGCAGCTCATTTGTCACCATTCCCCCGTCAACTTTGAGTTTGCTCAGTTCTACACCGGAATCCTTGTTCATGGCCTCCACAATATCACGGGTCTGATAGGCAGTGGCTTCCAGAACGGCACGAGCGATATGCCCCTTGTTGACAAAGCGGGTCAATCCCACTATTACGCCGCGCGCATCGGAACGCCAGTATGGGGCAAATAGGCCGGAAAAGGCCGGGACGAAATAAGCGCCGCCGTTGTCGTCGACCGTCTCGGCTAAACTCTCGATTTCCGTCGCACTGGAAATAAGGCCCAGATTATCCCTTAGCCACTGCACCAGGGCGCCGGTAATGGCGATGGACCCTTCCAGGCAGTATACCGGGGGCTGGTTATCGAATTGATAACCCAAAGTGGTGAGCAGGCCATGCCGTGAGGGCATCGGCTTGGTGCCCGTATTCAACAGCAGAAAACAGCCTGTACCGTAAGTGTTTTTAGCTTCGCCCGTGTTAAAACAGGTTTGTCCCATCAGCGCCGCCTGCTGATCCCCCAAAGCGCCGCAAACCGGCACTTCGGCTTTCAAAGGTCCATCTTCCTGAGTTGTGCCCCAGGTGCGGGTGTCGCTGGATGGTACAATACGGGGCAGAATTTGCTGTGGGATTCCGAGGGTTTGCAGGATTTCCGCATCCCATTGAAGGTCATTTAAATCCATGAGCATGGTCCGGCTGGCATTGGTGACATCGGTGACATGCGCGCCGCCGTGGGGGCCTCCGGTAAGCCACCAGATAATCCAGGTTTCCATGGTTCCGAAAAGGGCCCGGCCTTTTTCTGCCGCAATCCGGGCCTCGGCGACATGATCCAAGATCCATTTGATTTTCGGACCCGTGAAATAAGTGGCGATGGGGAGACCGGTTTTATCGCGAAACCGATTTTGCCCCTGTTCCCGGCTTAAATCTTTGCAGATTTCATCGGTGCGCGTGCACTGCCAGACGATGGCGTTCATAAAGGGCCGGCCGGTCCCTTTATCCCAGAGAACAGCGGTTTCCCGTTGATTGGTGATGCCGATTGCAGCCAGTTCCGAACCCCTAAGATTCGCCTTGGCAAGCGCCTTCCGGATCACACTCTGGGTGTTCTGCCAGATTTCAAGGGGATTATGCTCCACCCAGCCCGGCTGCGGAAAAATCTGTTCATGCTCTTTCTGATCCACAGCCACGATTTGTCCGCTATGATCAAAAATAATGAACCGGTTGCTGGTCGTGCCCTGATCCAAAGCACCTACATAATCGCTCATTTCTCATCCTCCATCAACGTTTCACCTTGAGATCTATCTAAGGCGCTTAGAAATTATTTTTGTGCATTTTGTGGCAAAAAAATTATATTGGGCTATTTTCCCTATCTTTAAATGATTGAATATTTTCGATTGAATATTGAATATTTAAGGTCCGCCTCCGGCGGATCAATTTTAAAAAGACCTATTAAAAAAATGACGGAGCGACACGCGACGCAAGCGCCTGCGCTGCGCGAGCGACTTCCACAAATATTC
>CAYSUA010000734.1:0-3068 GCA_964433795.1 uncultured Desulfobacteraceae bacterium
CGGTTCCATTTTTCAGCAATACTAACGAATATGATCATCGGTATTGTCATCGTCGGCATATTAAACCTGGCGACACCGCTGCAGATTCTCACTGACAGGCTGGCACACCTGTCACGATTCACCGGTCCTCTTTTCTTGCTGCAGTTTGTCCCCGCGCTCCTCTTTCTCCTGCTGGCATATGGTTTTTTCCGGATCGTGCTGAGTATCATATTGCAGCCCATTTCCAGATATCTGAATATAATTACAACAGGTGGCAGCCTTCCCGAGGGTCTGGAAGAAAAAGCCGGACGGCGACTTTTGAATATTCCTTTCATTTTTATTCCCGTAAACGTGGTGATGTGGATTGTGATATCGGCCGTTCCGTCTCTTCTGGGCTATCTGGCCGGCCTGATGGATTTTCGAACGGCAGTGATCATTTGCGCGCGAGCCAGCATGGTGGGTCTCATTTCGTCTTTTGTTGCGTCTCATCGTATGGAGGCCTACTCACGAAGAAAGCTTATTCCCTTCTTCTTTCCCCAGGGCGGACTGGCAAACGTGGGCGGCGCCTTTCGTATTTCGATTTCACGCCGGATTCAGCTTCTGAACCGGATGGGAAACGTCGTACCCGGAATCATCCTGCTGGTCACCCTTTTTACACTGCAATGGGAGGTGGATGCATCTCGGATTTCATCTGTTGAATATGGCTGGATAATTATCAGGTTTTCACTCATCCTTTTCGGGATATATTTTATCGTGACCCATGTGCTGAATCGGGTGGGCAGCCGTAATATCACGGAACCCATAAAAGAGATCATCCGTGTGTTAAAGCGGATCCGAAAGGGCCAGTTCGATGAAAGGGTTCAGGTGGTTTCAAACGACGAAATCGGGTACACGGGTGACGTCATCAATGAAATGACCGAAGGGCTCAGGGAGAGGGATTTGATGAAGCGGTCCCTGGAGCTGGCAATGGAGGTTCAGCAAAACCTTCTGCCAAAAGAAAATCCCAGGATAAAAGGCCTTGATATTGCAGGAAAAAGTATCTATTGCGATGAAACCGGCGGTGACTATTATGATTTTATAGAGTTTGACGAAAATCGGCATGCAAATATCGCAATTGTGGTCGGCGATGTGTCCGGTCACGGTATTCCATCAGCCCTGCTCATGGCTACGGCGCGGGCATTTATCCGGCAGCGGACCGATCTGCCGGGTGGACTGTCACAAGTCATTTCGGATGTCAATCGCCAGATTGCCGGGGATGTGGAAGAGTCCGGACAATTCATGACACTTTTCTATATGATAGTGGATCAAGACAGCCGATGCCTCGAATGGGTACGGGCGGGGCATGAACCGGGAATCTTCTATGATCCCGAGAGGGGTCTTTTCGAGGACCTGGCCGGGCCGGGGTTGGTGCTGGGAGTAAACAGCGAATGGAACTATGTAACAAACCGGAAAGAAGGGCTTAAGGAAGGGCAGATCATTGTATTGGGAACCGACGGCATCTGGGAGGCGCAAAACCCGGAAGGGGAAATGTTCGGGAAAGAAGCCATTTACAGAATAATTCGAGAAAACGCAGATGCCGAGGCTAACGCGTTGCTTGATGCTATCATCGACTCTCTCGATCACTTCCGGGACGGCTTCAAACTCCAGGATGATGTCACATTGATCGTTGTAAAGATTGGAAAAGCCTGAAGGTGGCTATGGGTGCCCCCTATACCTGCTACGAATTAGGCACCTACCGAATTACTTCCACCTTTTCGCGTTCCACAAGCTCCCAGTCGATATCGTAGCCCAGGCCCGGTTTCGACGGTGCATATACGAGACCCTGATCGTCTACCTCGATATCTTCAACCAGACCAAATTTATTGGCGCCATTGGACGGAAACACTTCATAATAATCACAATTGTGAATGGCCATTGTAACATGCAGGTTTGCCACATTGTTTAAGGAATTTCCGCCGTGATGAATCTCGCATTTCATGCGAAATGCTTCGGCGAGATGGGCAGTTTTTATCAGCGGTGTGATACCGCCGGACACCGCAACATCGCCACGGAGCATGTCTGTTGCCATTTGCTGTACCCACTGGGCCATCCCGTAGAAGCGGCCCGGTGCAAATTCGGTGGATATTAGGGGAATATCCAGTTTGTTTCTGAGTTTTATGTAGTTATAGATGTCTTCATCAGCCAGAGGATCTTCATACCAGAAGTAGTCCAAGGCCTCGATGGCGCGTCCTACCCGCAGGGCGTCTTCGTAGCCATATACCCACATGGAATCCAACATCAGCGTCATGTCATCGCCCACAGCCTCTCGGACTGCCTGACAGATTTTAATGTCGTTCCGGGGAATCCCGTGAGGATGAATCTTGTACGCGGGCCAGCCTTGTGATCGAAACCGGATGGCCTCCTCTGCGTAGGCTTCGGGGGTTTCCAGCCATCCCGAACTGGCGTAGGCAGGTACACTGTCCCGGCAGGTTCCCAACAGCCGGTGAATCGGAAGACCTGCCACCTTTCCGGCTACATCCCAAAGGGCTACGTCCACAGCCCCGATGGCATTGGTTGAGACGGACCGATTCATTTTCCACATACGGCTCCAAATTGAACCGATGTCCAGAGGATTGCCACCGACGATCATCGGTTTGATAAATTCCATGAGAGGACCGATAAATGCATCGGCACCCTGTTTTGAGCTGCCGAGAAAGGCATGGCCCTCTACTTCTTCATCGGTGTGTACCGTCACAATCCCCAGGATTTTATGTCCGCCGAACGACATATTCCCCGCCCGCCACGGTGCGCTGTTCCAGTTGAACATGGTTGTGCTTAGATCGGTAATTTTCATTTTCTGCCTCCCTTTAATTCCGTCTGTGGCGGGATGGTCCAAAGTCCATTTTCCGGACAAGCCCTCCGTGTGATCGATATCTCTGTGATGAACATGAATATCAAATTTTCCTCCGCCTTGCACTGTTAATAACATGATACCATGCTTCCGGATAGTCTATTCTCAATGCCTGGATATAGAGTTTGGGTATCAGTATTATTAACAAAGGTCAAACGGAGACTTGATAATCATATAAAGGGCTACCCGTTCCGGGGGA
>CAYSUA010000735.1:0-3048 GCA_964433795.1 uncultured Desulfobacteraceae bacterium
CTCAGAAATGAATAGTTCAGAAGCGTAAGGATCATATTCCGCGTGCTGCGCGTCTTTATATCCAAGTACGTTTCGGGCGTACTCGATCATCATATGCTGGAAGCCCCCGCAAGTTCCTAAAATTGGTACGTTATTTTCTCGGGCATATTGAATCGCAAAAAGAGTCTTTTCCATATTCTTGTACGGACTGCCTGGAGCCACCCAAAATCCATGAAAATGGTTCAATAAATCTTCTGAAATGTCAACTGTTGAAATCCAACTGACTTCCAAATCAAACTCCAAAACTTTCTTCGAGTGCTCGATGGCAGAGTTGGTCGCAGAATGCGTTTCGGAGTCTGGGTTAAATTCACCAAATAAAGACAACTTTTTTTTCATTTTATTTATTCCGTAGAACGGGCTGGCATCAGCGGCGCGAGGTACGAGCGTCCGCCTGCATGCCATGGATGTTAGGCAACCACCATTAACTCACACCACTTACCATTCAAACAAAAATCAAGTTTTAGCTTTATGATTTCAATCTAGAAATTTGTTAAGATTATTAAACCCCGCCTTCATCACATCCGAATGGCTTTTCTCAATAGGTAAAAAAGGTGCCAAAATTCGCAGTAACAACCCCGAAGGGCTCGTCCGCCATCGGAAACTTAACCTTGTTTTACCCTCTAAGCTCTCAAACTTCCATAAACCTTCCCCCCTGAATGCACCTTCAACGTAATTTATACGGATCATTTCGTTATTTTTGGCTTCAACCGTTTTCGCTGTGAATTTTATTGGGAGCTTACCATGAACGGTTAAGTCGAAGAGAGCTCCGACTTTGCCACAAGAATCCCCTTCACGAAGCCTTGAAGAAAGATGCGGCATCCACCAGCTTGTTTTCCCATCACATTCATCTATGACTGCGTTATAGACAACGTCTGGGCTTGCATTTATTATCGTCTCGTCAGTGACATCATACTTTGCCATTTTCGATCGCCCTCAATGAGTTAATAAGACTTTTCTCATTTTTAGCCCAACGCTGAAAATCAATTACGTGGTTTTTTCGTCGACTGATTTTTTTGTTAGGTGTCACGGTTACGACCCGGTTGATTCTCTATGGGTTCGCCAGTCCACCAGCTATGGGTCCTCCTGGATATGGAACGATTAGTTTTCTTTTCTCGTGGGAGGTCTGGACGATGTGCTTCACCCCTAATGAAGTGCACACCAATAATTAAGAAAACAGAAGCAATCACAAATGGACGAAATGAAGGAGGGAAAAGCGCATCCTTCAAACCAGCCACCTCCGGCTTGATAAAGTAGTAAATACCCCGCGCAGTAAAGTAAGCCCCAGCAGCCGTGAACATTAACCCAAAAACTCGTGCAAATATGTTCAGAAGCCCCAAAAAATTAGATTTGAAGTTCATATCACTAGCTATTTATCCAACGATGAGTTATGTTGCGGCAGGGGAACTCTGGTGATGAAGGCGCAAGGCTACTCGAAAAACTAAGACGCTAAATAGAGTAAAACCGCTCGTCCCTGCCCGTCAATCTTCAACGCCTTGTTCGGCAAATCTTTCTCTGGATTCTTTAACCGCCTCAAGAATGTCTTTCGTGGTTGCTTTGGTTTTAATACCTGGTACATCAAATGGTGATTTTGTGCTTTTCTTGAAAACAATTGAAAAGGTTTCTCCGCCCCTTCTTTTGATAACAACTTCTTCAGTTCGGGCGATATTAAGCACATCGGAAAGACGCTGTCTCGCTTCAGAATAAGTATATACTTTCATGATGTTTACTCCAGAATTGTAACTCCCATTTCCTTGGCAATCCTTTTCATGCCACTGTCGAGGGAAAGTAACGGACTTCGAAGGCTATCAGCACATTCCAAAAAATAGGCATCATAGGCGTATATGTTAAATTCTGTCGCGATCTTTAATGCCGATTTTATGTCGGTGTGCCTCAAATCAACTGGTATCTGTTGCACCGCCTCCCACGCTGAGATTAGCTCCTCTTTCTTCAATACGCTTTTTTTCATCATTGCTGTTAATGCATTCCCAATCTCAAAGGGCAAAACATCAGGTGCGATTAAATCATGGCCTTCAGTAAGTCGAATGATTCTGGCCTTTTCGGGCTCATTTAAGGCAACGGCTATGAATGTATTTGTGTCTGCGATGATTTTCACGGGTACAATTGTACGTATATATATCTAATTTGTCAAGCTAAACGCCGAGGTAAGTTGCGGGCAGGGTGCACACGGCAATGATAATGCAGAGGCAATTCGAAAATCGGGACACTGATTAAAGCAAAGCCACTCGTCCCTGCCCGTCAATCTTGAGCGCTTTGTTCGCTGTAGGACGATAAATTACTGTGGAGCATGCTCTGTGGGAATGGTTTTACCTTTTGCCATTCCTTTGATGCTGTCTCTGCATGCCATAAATCATAGTTTTTTTGTAAATTAAGCCAAAAATCAGGGGTGGTGTCAAAGGCCCGGGATAGGCGCAAAGCCATATCGGGGGTTATGGCTCCTCTTTCATTTATGATTTTCGACAAAGTTTTCCTGGAAACACCTAGAGTATCAGCCATATCCTTGATTGTTATGGACAGAGGAAAAAGATAGTCTTCTTTTATAATGTTGCCAGGGTGCGTTGGGCGTCTAATCATTCTTCTCATTATCATTGCTCCTAATGATAATCGTCGTAATCTACAATATAGGCGTCGCCGTCTATAAATTTAAAAAAGACTCTCCAGTTGCCGGATACTTTTACTACATGAAGGCCCCTTTTGTCACCACTCAATGGGTGAAGAAAAGAACCTGGATAATTCATATCTTTTATTTCGTTTGCGGCATTAAGCCTGTCAAGAATCCTTGAAAGCCTGCTTGTATGAGCGGGATTAATCCCTTTCTTGCTGCCTGTATAAAAAAAGTCCTCCAATCCTTTATGCTTGAAAGATTTAATCATATTTTCATAAATGTAACCCGTTGGGTTACGTTTGTCAATATTTATTTTCAGCGAACTAGTGAGTCCCAAAATAAGCGAATATGGTTTGCCAAAGTCTAGCGGCGGCCGAAATTTTGTC
>CAYSUA010000736.1:0-3038 GCA_964433795.1 uncultured Desulfobacteraceae bacterium
GATCGCGAGTTCCACTACTGCGGGATAGCGGGGTCACTCATTCTGAGAGGTAGCAACAAACCGTCTGAAGCGGATGAGAGAGAATAGCGAGAAACGGTGCCAATCGTCAAGAAAATCTCACAATCAGGAAGTGCTATGGATACAGATGAATAGATTCTGAATGGCATTAAGCAGCACCCGGAAAATAGAAGGACTAGAGAACCTGAATCGAATCAGTTGGAAATATAACTTCTACTCGATCTCCGACCAGGGGACGTTGCGAGAAGTATGTCTGGTTTGATGTAATAAGTGTAACATGAATGCCGATATCGACGATTATCCGTATGTTATTCTTTTCTTCCCCCACCTGAATGATCTTACCGACCGCGCTGTTCTCCTTGGGCGTGCTTTCCGCAGGTTCTGAAAACATCAGCTTTTCAGGATTGATGACAATGCGAATGCGGCCCTCGGGAAGTTTTAGATCGTCTGTGAGTGTCAACTGAAGGGTGCCATTGATGCTGATTCGAGTCTTTTTATCTTCAATCTTTCTGACATTCGCCTGGAAGAGATTTTCATGACTGCCGTTTGTCAGGGTGCCGTTGTTTAGAAAGAATATCTGATGGGCCAAGGCTGCAGCCTGGGACCGATCGTGTGTGGTGAAGAGGATGGTGATTTTCTTTTCCCGGTTTACATCATCCAAAATCTTGATGATTGCGGCCTGGTTTTCCACATCCACGCTGGCGGTGGGCTCATCGCACATCAGCACTTGAGGAGATAATGCCAGTGCCCGCGCAAGGGCTACCCGCTGGGTTTCACCACCGGACAAACGATGCGCCGGAGCATGCATAAACGTCCTCATACCAACTAAAGCGAGAGCTTCCTGTATAATAAAATCTCTTTCTTTCTTAGGCTTCTGTCGTATCTTCAAACCGAATTCCAGATTTTTATACACGCTGGTGGAAAAAAGGATCGGTGTTTGATCCACCACCACCACGGTTTTGCGAAGATCCTGGAGATAGGATTCCGAATAGACAACTTTTTCGGATCGATAGAATATTTCCCCGCTTGTGGGTGATTCAAGAAATCCGAGGATGTTGATAAGTGTTGTCTTTCCCGCACCGTTGGGTCCGAGCAGGCCGTATATGCGATTTTGTTCGATCCCGAACGTATCAATTTTGAGCACGGTCCTATTTTCGTAGACTTTAATGAGATTAGAGACAGAATAGAGCATTACAATCGCGACCTGCCCTGAAAAAAATGGAATAATAGATTCACCCCAAAACTCAACCCCAGAAGAATGATGCCCAAAGCGACTGCCAAGGTAAATTCACCCTTATCGTATTCGAGTGCCATGGCCGTGGTCATGGTTCGGGTAAATCCTCTGGCATTACCCCCCAGCATCATGCTGATGCCGACTTCTGCAATCACTCGACCATAAGCCGCAATCACGGCAGCAACCACCGCAAACCGGGCTTCTCTGAATATAACCCATGCCGTCTGCCATTGGTTTGCCCCTAAAGTCTTGGCCGTTCTGCGATAGCGTTCATCGATGCGGCTGATGGCGGCAACCGTCAATGTGGTAACCAGGGGCAGGATGAGCAGAATTTGACCGATGATAATCGCCGGTTGGGTGTACAACAGGTCCAGTGAACCGAGGATACCCTTTCGGGAGATAAACGAATAGACAAAGAGACCGATGACCACCGTGGGAACCGCGAGCAGCGTGTTCAGGCAGGTAATCAGAAACCGCTTTCCCGGGAAAGCTGAAAATGCGATCCAAAATCCCAGGGGCACCCCGATGATGGCCGTCAAAAGAATCGACATTCCGCTGACCCGAAGGGAAACCCCCACGATTGAAAGCACTTCCGGATCGAGGCTGAAAACCAATAATGCGGCTGAAAACAGACTGTCTAGTAAAAATTCCATGGCAAATAAAACATTGGAGTGTTGGAGCTTCGGTGATTTTCGATTTTGGATTGCCGATTTTCACCAAGGACTCATGACTCCTTAGACCTATTAAATTAGCAAATACTCCATATGCTTTCGTAATTTGTGATAATCTTAAGCTTGTCGATCGGTTTCTTATGGAATGGCATCCGGATAAAACAGCTGCTTTCCATGAAGTTTGTAATTCTTTATCAACGCCTGCCCCTTTTCAGATATCAGCCAGCCTGCAAATTCTTCTGCCAGTTGAATCTTGGTATGGGCATGTTTTTTTGGATTGATCGGAATCACACCATAGGGGTTGGCAAGTACGACATCACCCTGGCAATGCAATTCCAGATCGAGGCCCGAAGACCTGCCGAATTTGTATTTCAGGTAAGTCCCTCTATCCGCCAAGGTATACGCCTGCTTTTCTTCTGCGAATGTGATGGTTTTTCCCATGCCCTGGCCGATGGAAAAATACCATTTTTCCGACCCCTTGGGATAGATGAAGGTAATCTCCCGTTTTTTGCCCTTCTTCACAATCGTAGTCGTTCGTTTGTCCAGATTCAGGCCGGATGACTTCCAGAGCGCCTGCTCTTTAGTGTGGGTGCCGCTGTCATCACCCCGGGAAATAAACCGTGACGAGTTAGCGGCGATCTTCTTTAGCGCTTCTTTCACATCCGTTATGCCCCTGATGCCGGCAGGATCATTTGCAGGACCGAGAATAATGAAATCATTGTGCATGACGGCATACCGTTTGGTCCCGTATCCGTCTGTGATAAATTTTTCTTCCCGTGCTTTATCATGCACGAAGATAACGTCCACATTTCCGTCCACCCCGTCCCGAATGGCAGCCCCGGTCCCCTTGGCAATGACTTTTACCCGGATGCCCGTATCCTTTTTCAATTCGGGCAGCAGAATATCCAATAAACCCGACGATTGGGTACTGGTGGTGGTGGACATTTTGAGGATCTTCTCTGCTCCCGAAGATTCGTTTGAAGTCACCAGTAACACCAACAAAACACTGATCAAATCATACGTGCACCGTTTCACTTCTTTTCTCTTTCCGTTTTCAATCTTGATGGCCTCGTAAAAAGTTAGAAAAACGAGTTTTTTACGAAAGTGTTTAGTAT
>CAYSUA010000737.1:0-3033 GCA_964433795.1 uncultured Desulfobacteraceae bacterium
ATAAATGCCCATACAGTATGAAAAAACAATGCCCTCTCCGCGCAGCGGTTCAGTTCATGCAGTTATACGACTCACCAGATCTGAATCCCAGGTGCCGAATCTGATCAAAAACACCCTCTAATTTTTCTGATTTTAAAATAATCCACCGAACCGTGAAATATTTTTGCACGATATATCATGTAATTCCCCAGTATCCCGGCACATCCCACATAATCCCGTCAAATCCCACCATCCAATTTCCTGATATTATAAGTTAACGATACTTGTCAAAATGAACTACCTTGCAGCCCCGATGAGCGGGATCTACGCTTCGCTCCGACAAGCTACGGGGTATTAACCGGAAGTTATCTTAACGCCTCAAGAGGCGGGGAATCAAACCCTTGTCCGCTTCCGGCGGATTGAAATACCCGCCACTAAATGGTAAGAATTCGGTCAAAGCGTCTCCATTGAGCAACTGACATGCGAGCAAACCGATAACAATTCGCCTGATAGCCGGCTAATAGGCAACAGAAAGAAAATTCATGTGGAACGAATCGACAGACGTGGTGATCGTGGGCAGCGGGTTTGCCGGACTTTCAGCCGCCATTGAGGCGAACAAAGCAGGGGCCTCGGCAATCATTCTCGAAAAGATGAAAGGCTATGGGGGCAATTCCGTTATCAGTGACGGGGTGATGGCCGCCGCCGGGACCGAGATGCAAAAGCGGGCCGGGATTTCCGATTCTCCGGATTTGATGTTTGAAGATATGATAAAAGCCGGGCTCGGTTTGAATCACCCGGAATTGGTTCGAACCGTCACTGAGAATTCGAAGGAGATCTTCGAATGGACTGTCGACTATCTGGGCGTTCAATACATGGACCGGGTGGATCAGTTCGGCGGACATTCGGTTCCCAGATGTTACACGACGCACAGCCGGTCCGGTTCGGCGATTATGAAGCGTTTGCTGGCTAAAGTACGAGAGCTTGGAATGGGTGTTCGGACCCAAATGCTGCTCAAAAACATCCTGATAGATGACACCGGAAAGATCACTGGCGTGCGGGTTAGAGACGGATTTTGCTACCCCGACAGGGAAAGCGGCAGGGACATCCATATTCAGGCAAAAAAAACGGTGGTTCTTGCCACCGGCGGCTTTGCCGCAGATATCCCTTTTCGAAGCGCTCAGGACCCGAGGCTAACAGAAAATATCGGAATCACCACAAAGCCTTACAGCACAGGGGAAGCGTTGAAGGAAGCCCTAAGAATCGGAGCGGCTCCGGTCCATTTATCCTGCATTCAGCTCGGTCCGTGGGCATGTGCGGATGAAAAGACGTATGGGGTGGGACCCGATTTTTCAAGCTACGTGGCCTTTCCATATGGGATTATGGTCCATCCGGATACCGGCAAGCGGTTTATCAATGAGCTGGCGGACCGTAAAATTCGGGCCGATGCTATTTTGAATGTGGGTAAACCCTGCATTGCCATTGCCGATGAAACAGGGGTCCGGGTTTCGGGCCATAGAATCGATCATTGTCTGGAAAAAGGGGTGGTCAAGAAATTCAACACCCTGAAAGACGTTGCCGATTGTTATCTGCTTCCGTTAGCGCCTTTGGAAAAAACAATAGAGAACTACAATCGATCTGTAGAAAACGGAAAGGATGAGGCATTCGGAAAGCCGGTATTAAAGGACGCAAAGCCTCTGGCTCAACCCCCCTATTTTGGAATTCGCCTCTGGCCAAAGGTTCACTACACCATGGGGGGCGTGGGAATCAATAAGAATGCACAGGTGTTGGATCTGGATAATAGACCCATTGAAGGATTGCTTGCCGCAGGCGAGGTCACCGGCGGAGTTCACGGTGCCTGTCGCCTGGGAAGCTGCGCCATCACCGAATGCCTGGTCTTTGGCCGCATTGCCGGCAGAAACGCCGCTCTCAGTGAAAAGAAAGGATAATTCATCGAGGATCATCTCCAAAAGCGTTGGGGTGATCCTAAGGGTTCGAGGGAAATACTTTTCAGTAAGTATTAAATTAAACGAAGGCTCTGGGCGGTGACCGATTTTGACAACCAGTATTACGAAGACATCCTCTTGAACCTCGTAAACTATCCGATAATCTCTTGCACGAACTTTGTGAAAGGGATTGATTCCCTTGTGGTATATATATAATATAGCATGTTACGGACGAAGCTCACAGACATTCCACAGGCAACACCATCGGCAATAGAAAATGATCGTATCCGGCACGAGGTTGAACGCGCTAAGATTTTGGATTGAGCCCTAAAGGTCCATCCGGGAGATCTCGCCTTTCCCGGCTGGGAAATTCCAAACGAAGCGGCGGCATAACATCGCTCTTGCAGCCGGCAACCAATCACTGCGGCTGAAGAGCACGGTAATGCCATAACACCGTTAAAAGGAAGAGAATATGGTTGAAAAACAAAGAACCATCGTACTTACGGGCGGAAGTCGAGGTATCGGTCATGCGACCAGCAAGCATTTTTGGAATGCCGGGTGGCGAGTGATCACATGTTCTCGCCAGTCTTTTCCAAAAGATCATCCGGGGAGAGTGGGTCCGGAAAATTACGTTCAAATCGACCTCGGCAACCGTAAGGAGCTTGCGGCGGGAATTGAGGAGATTCGTGAGCGCCTAGAAGGAGCCCCCTTAAATGCATTGGTGAATAATGCAGCGATTTCACCCAAAGACGAGACCGGCAAACGCATGGGGTCGATAGAGACGAATACCAGCACGTGGGATCTTGTCTTTCAAGTCAACTTTTTTGCTCCGATTATGCTGGCACGAGGACTTATTAAGGAACTGGAAATGGGGCAGGGAAGCATCGTGAATGTTTCCTCAATCGCCGGCAGTCGTGTTCACCCGTTTGCCGGATCGGCTTATGCAACTTCTAAAGCCGCCCTTTCGGCACTCACCCGAGAGATGGCAGCCGATTTCGGGCCGTATGGCATTCGGGTAAATTCAATTTCTCCCGGCGAAATCGAAACGTCGATTCTGTCCCCTGGTACAGAAGAATTGGTTAAGCTTATTCCTCTCAGGCGCTTGGGAGGG
>CAYSUA010000738.1:0-3016 GCA_964433795.1 uncultured Desulfobacteraceae bacterium
AATATCAATTGTTTCTGTTGAATTCGCACCTCAATACGCCTGGCTGCTGCTGAATCTGGTGACATTCGCACTGCTCCTGTTCGCTTCACCTGACGTTCAAACTCGACCTCCTCGCTGAATTACTAAATCCGTACCTGTATTTAACGGCTTTTTAACGGCGAAAAGACCATCAAATCCTAACTTTCTGAACCAACACACTTTAATTGAATTTACATGCACTCAAGGGAGGTTGACATGTCAGTCATTACTATTTCCCGTCAGTTTGGAGCCGGAGGCAAAACCCTGGGAGAAATGGCCTCAGAAAAACTCGGTTATACCTTTATCGATAGAGAAATCGTTCAGATGGTTGCCAAAAAAGCGAAAGTGTCCACCCAATGGGTTGAATACATCGAAAAGGAAGCCGGCGGCAAGTTAATGAAATTCATGGAAAGACTGGTTCCAAAGAAGCTGATCGACACGGTTCTGGATGATTCGCAGGGCCGCATCGATGAGGAGATTTTTGTTGATCTGCTTCATAATATCATTAACCAGATCGCCGATGAGGGGAATGCCGTTATCCTCGGCCGGGGTGGACAGTATGTTTTAAGAGACCGGGCGGATGCCTGCCATGTTCTTCTCATTGCGAATAAAGAAGACCGAATCAAATTCATGGAGGAACATTATGAGCTTTTAAGACCGCAGGCCCTTAAGGCGGTAAACAATGAAGACAAGAGACGGGGCAACCTTTACCGGAAATTCGGAAAAGAAGACTACGATCACCCGGATTTGTATCATCTGGTTTTGAATATGAGCAAACTCAGCCTGGATGAAGCAAGCGATCTCATTTGTGCGCTGGTAAAGGAGTAGAAAGAAATGGCCTTTCTCATGACATTTGTGATCTTGTTTCTCTTCTGGATCGTCATGTCCGGACGGTTTGATTTGTTTCATTTATCCTTAGGCATCATATCTTCTGCAATCGTCTCCTATATTTCCCATGATTTGTTATTCAAGGATATAAAAAACAAAGACAGACACATCGAAGCCGCCCGTTTTATTAAATATATTCCCTGGCTCTTCTACCAGATTGTGGTGGCCAATTTTTATGTCGCCTTTTTGGTGTTGGATCCGATGATGTCCGAACGCATCGATCCCCGCATCATTAAATTCAAGACGAGATTAAAAAAAGAAATGTCTCTGGTAACCTTCGGCAACTCGATTACCCTTACCCCGGGAACCATCACCGTCCTTATCAAAGAAGGGTTCTATTATGTGCATGCCATAGACATCATTTCGGCCAAAGGGTTACCGGGAGATATGGAGAAGCGGGTGGGTCAAGTCCATTTGGAGGATTGAGATGGAGGATTTCTTTCAAGGAATTTGTCTTATTTTGGGACTTCTGGTGCTCCTGAGTCTTTACCGTGGAATATTGGGGCCGACAATATTCGATCGGATCATCGGTGTCGGTTTCGTGGGGAGCAAAGCCATGGCAATCCTGGTGTTTATGGGATTTCTTTATAAACGGGTCGATATGTTTGTGGACATCGCCCTGGCCTATTCTCTCCTGATTTATATCAGTACGCTGGTTTTTGCAAAATACTTTCAAACAAAGGGTGCGGAGTAAATGTCCATTGCAGCCATAGTTTTAATAGGGGCCGGAACCTTTTTCTTCGCAACGGGAGTATTGGGTATTCTTCGTTTCCCGGACTTCTACTCCCGGATGCATGCAACGGGAAAAGGGGATACTTTGGGGACGGTACTGACCCTGGCCGGCCTGGCACTTTATAACCTGGATGCGGGATTTACATTGGCCAATATATTGGTGAGTATTAAGTTGCTTTTTATCGGGGTTTTCTGGTTTTTGGCAAACCCGACCGCCACCCATGCCTTACTACGGGCAGCGTTCGATTCGGGTTTGATGCCCTGGACAAAAGATGGGCGTCCTGTAATCGATTGGCCGCCCAATTCAGGAGTAGACAAATGATTTGGCAACTCGATCTGATGCTGCTGATTCTTGTGGTGATATGTGCCGTCGCAGCCATCACCGTAAAAGATCTGTTTAGCTCGGCTGTCATCCTCGGTGCCTACAGCACCTTTATGTGCCTCCTCTGGGTAGAGATGGGAGCGGTCGATGTCGGTTTTACCGAGGCGGCTGTGGGGGCCGGGGTGAGTACGGTTCTGTTTATTGCAGCAATCAGTAAAACAACACGGAGGACAGACGATTGAAGACGCTCGCATTTATCGTTGTATTTATCACCGGGGCTTTGCTTCTTTATGCGACTGAGGAAATGCCGGATTGGGCGGACCCCCAGTCCCCGGCCAGTACCCATGTGTCGCCAAGATATATTATAAAGACCGTTGAGGATACGGCGGTGCCCAATATGGTTACATCGGTGCTGGCTGATTACAGGGGCTACGACACCTTGGGGGAAGCCACCGTTATCTTCACTGCCGGTGTTTGTTGTGTTGTGCTGCTGAGGAGGTCACGACTATGAAAGAGCGATATGAAGATTTAATCATTCAAACCTTAACCCGGCTGATGATACCGTTCATGCAGATCTTTGCCCTTTATGTGATTGCCCATGGGCATCACAGCCCCGGCGGAGGGTTTCAGGGCGGATGCATCCTGAGCGCCAGTTTTATCCTGTTGTGCGTGGCATATGACATTAAATGGGCAAAAGCGCGAATGTCGGAGACGTTGAATACGATCTATATCAGTTTGGGAGTCATCATATTTGCTGGAGTCGGCATCGTCTGCCTGACATTGGGCGGTAATTATCTTGATTACAGTTATCTCCATAAGATTCTTCCGGCAAATCCTGTAGAGGCCAGATCCCATGGCATCCTGTTTATCGAAATCGGTGTCGGACTAACGGTAATGGCCGTAATGATCGCTCTCTATTTAAATTTGGCATCCGGCGGCAAACACGAGGATGAGTTGAAATAATGGAATATATCATCAGCAAGTATAATTACTGGATCTATATCATTCTGATGATGATCGGGTTCTATGCCATGATCGGCAAGAGAAACCTCGTTA
>CAYSUA010000739.1:0-3016 GCA_964433795.1 uncultured Desulfobacteraceae bacterium
CGAATTCATCAATTTTCAATAATCAATTTTCATTTTTCAATTGTATGGAGGGGTCGATATGCCCAGGAAAAAGAGCACGCCTCAACCTGTGGGAAAACGGATTAAAAAAGTAAGAGAGGACAAGAATATTACCCTTGACCGGATGGCCAATGAAACCGGGTATTCCATCGATTATCTAAAAAAAATAGAATCCGGAAAAGTGATTCCTCCGGTGGGTACCCTTTTGACCTTATCCAGGGCATTGGATCTGGATTCAGGCTTTTTCTTGAAAGAACAGGAATCCAACCTGAGCAAACGGATCAAGGCATACACCAAGCGGACGGAGAATTATGCCTATACCACCCTGACACCCGGAGCCGAAAACAAGCACTTGAAAGCATTTCGAGTAACCGTGGACCCCATGGGTGAACACAAAGGGGTCGGCTACCTGCATCAAGGCGAAGAGTTTGTTTATGTTCTCTCAGGCAAGATAGAGGTTACCGTGGGCGAGCACGTAAACAAACTCAAAACCGGCGACTCGCTCCATTTCAATTCAGGGATCCGACACAAAATGAGAAACACAGGCAAGGCAGAGACGGAACTGCTGGTGATTGTCTATGGGCCGTAAACCGAATTAGCATCCCTTCAAAGAAAAGGTGTTTATGTCATTCCAGTTGACCGATGAACAACTGATGGTTCAGGCCATGGTTCGGGAGTTTGCCAGGAAAGTCGTAGCCCCGACAGCCATGGAACGCGATCGAACCAAGGAGTTCCCAGCCGAAAATTTCGAAAAAATGGGAGAGCTGGGACTCATGGGCATGATGATTCCACCGGAATATGAAGGGGCTGGAGCAGACACGGTCAGTTATGTTTTGGCCCTCATGGAAGTCGCAGGTGCCTGCGCGTCTACGTCTGTGGTGATGTCGGTACAGAACTCGATTGTATGTGAAAGCATTTACCGGTACGGCTCGGAAGATCAAAAGGAAAGATTATTAAAACCGCTGGCTTCCGGAAGCGTCATCGGTGCTTTTGCGCTGACCGAGCCTCAAGCGGGTTCGGATCCGGTCAGCCAGTCCACCACCGCAGTTAGAGACGGAGATGCTTACATCCTCAACGGTACAAAACGATTCATCACATCCGGGAAAAACTCGGGCCTGGTTATCGTCACGGCCAAAACCGATGAAACCCATCGCCATAAAGGGATTAGCGCGTTCATCGTTGAAAAGGGAAGCCCGGGATTTATCGTGGGGCACACCGATGACAAAATGGGGCTCTGCGCATCCGATACCTGCGACCTCATTTTCGAAGACTGCCGCGTGCCGGCGGAAAACAGACTGGGGGAGGAAGGTGACGGTTTTAGAATCGCCATGAAATGTTTGGACGGCGGCAGAATCGGCATTGCCGCCCAATCCGTCGGTGTTGCCAGGGCCGCTATGGACGCTTCGGTTAAATACGCAAAAGGCCGGAATCAGTTTGGGCAGCCGATATCCAAATTCCAGGGTCTGCGCTGGATGATTGCCGATATGGCCACTGAAATCGAGGCTGCCACGCAATTGACCCTTGCAGCCGCATCTCAAAAAGACCGGGGAGAAAACTATACGGTTGAAGCTTCCATGGCAAAACTGTTTGCATCGGAAATGGTCAACCGGATTACGGCAACGGCGCTGCAAATCCATGGAGGCTATGGATTTACAAAAGATTATCCGGTGGAACGGTTTTACCGGGATGCCCGGGTGTTCACCATATATGAAGGCACATCTGAAATTCAGCGTGTGGTGATCTCCAACCACATCCTCAAAGACAAACGCAAACTCTAACTCAAAAACCTGGATATCTACAAAAGCCAAGTGACTCACCGGGATAGGCTTTGGAGGTGAGCCGATTGTATTCACTTGGGCTTTCCAGATAACCAGGTTTGAAAATAATCAAGAGTATGGTTAGGAAGGTTTCGTTTCCATCTGGAGCAGGTGAATCAGAAAACGATCCCTTTTCTCGATCACATCCGTTTGACTCTTCCGGGCCCAGTCATAAACGCCTTTTCCGGTTTTCGCGCCTAAATTTCCTGAAGATACCAGATCCCGAAGCAGTTTTGCCGGTTCTGTTTCACTGCAAAGCGCTTTGCACATATATTCCTGGATGGCGCAAACCATGTCCAGGCCGACGAGATCCTGGTGCTCCAAAGCACCGTATACCGGAAACCGTCTTCCCAGTCCGTTTTTAATTGCAGAATCCACATCTTCGGCGGAAGCGATACCCTCCTGCACTATCCAGTATGCTTCTCGAATAAGGGCGTGAAACAACCGGTTTCCAAGCTGCCCCGGAGTATCTTTCAATACTTTTACCGGCTTCTTTCCGGCTTGGGTGAGCAGGGCCGCAAGTGTTTCTATGGTCTCAATCGATGTCGACTCCCCTTTTACCACCTCCACCAAAGGCATTAAGTGGGGGGGATTCCAGAAATGGGTGACGGCGAATCGCTCGGGGTGTTCCAAGGCACCGGCAAGCTCTGTGGCCGGAAGCCCGGATGTATTGGATGTAAGGATTGCATCCCCGGGACAACCACTCTCAATACGGGAAAAGAGCCCCTGTTTAATTTTGATATCCTCCACAATGGATTCAATTACGAGGTTCGTATCGCTTATTGCCGATTCAAGGTCTGTGCTGCCGGTAATCTTTGCTATAACGGATGTACCGGCCTCTTTTGTGATACACGCTGCCTCAACAAGCGTATCCACGGATTTTCGACAGGAACGGAATCCCTTCTCAAGACTTTCCTGCGTACGCCCACAAAGCGTTACCGTACATCCGGCTTTTGCCAGCGCATAGGCAATACCCGGTCCCATCATACCGGTACCCACCACCACCGCCTTCTTGATATCGTTAGATTTCATCTTGTGGAAACTCCTTTTTTTGAATTAACTGCTTTTATAATTAGCCGCGGACACACGCAGATAGACGCAAAGCTTCCTCTCGCCCACTCCCTACGGTCGCTCGAGTTCTCAGAGGTCACAGAGAGGTTATTAGCTTGTTTTGATTTCTT
>CAYSUA010000740.1:0-3016 GCA_964433795.1 uncultured Desulfobacteraceae bacterium
GCTTCAAGGAAGTGGGTTTGCGCAAGGTGATGGGCGCTCTGCGGCCCCAATTGATCAAGCAGTTCTGGGGAGAAGCTATTCTGCTGAATCTATTCGCTTTGTTCCTGGGGATTGTTCTGGTGGAACTGGCGCTGCCGATCTTCAACGATCTGGTGCACAGGCAACTGGCCATGGAGTATAGCTCCATGTGGCTGATCCTGTTGGCCTTGGTACTGGTGGTGGGATTGGTGACCGGGAGCTATCCAGCCCTCGTGCTGTCAGGGTTCCATCCGGTAACGATCCTAAAGGGACAGCTGCGCTTTGGGGGAAGTAACTGGTTCACCCGCGGATTGGTGGTGGTGCAGTTCGCCCTATCCATTATTCTGGTAGTGGCAACCTTACAGATGGCCGAACAGATGGCCTTTCTGCGGACCCGGGGTTTGGGTTTCGACCAGGAGCAGGTGGTCGTAATCGATACCGGAGACTGGAGCACCGGCCTGCACAAGAACGAACGGTCCCGATTGCTGGAGATATATCGGCAGGCAGCCGTCCAGTACGACGACATTACCCACGTATCAGCTGCTGATATGTCTTTTGGAAAAGGAGGAGAGGGTGGCACCAGTGGGGTATACCAGGGAAGGGAGATCTCCTGCCGCGTCCATAATGTCGAGTACGATTTTCTGGAAACACTGGGAATTGCCCTGAGAGAAGGTAGAAGCTTTTCCCGGGTTTTCCCTACCGATGCGCAGGAGTCGATCCTGGTAAATGAGATGATGGTGCGGATCTTCGGCTGGGACACTGCATTGGGGAAGAAAGTGCCCATTCTCCGTGGAATGCAGCCTCTGGGTAGCAAGCGGATCATCGGCGTGGTCAGGGATTTCCATCGGCAGACTCTTGAACGGGCGATTCAGCCAGGCGTCTTTGAGCTTCAGCCAGGAGGAACGTATTTGCGCTACGTATTCATCAAGGTCGGTCCAGGTGATCTCCCTGGTACCTTATCTCTGCTCAAAGAGAAGTGGGTGCAGGTAGCACCTGACCGTCCCTTTATCTTTTCCTTCCTGGATGAGGACGTGGAACAGAGTTTTCGTGCCTCTGAGCGCTGGACGAGGGTTACCAGGTATGCGACCTTGTTCGCCCTCTTTGTCGCGTGTCTGGGAGCTTTTGGCCTGAGTTCGTTCATGGTAACTCGGCGCACCAAAGAAGTGGGTATCCGCAAAGTCCTGGGAGCCACGACCGGGAATATCATCTCTCTGCTTTCTAGGGAATTCGTCCAACTCGTGGCTATCGCCAGTCTCGTTGCCTGGCCGGCCGCGTTCTTCGCAATCCGCGAATGGCTCCAGCGATTCGCCTACCGCATCGACATGGGATTCGGGATTTTCGTCATCGCGGGGATTTCAACTCTGATAATCGTGGTGGCGACGGTTAGCTCTCAGGCGATCAAGGCCGCTTTGTCCAATCCGGTCGATGCGCTACGGTATGAATAAAGAGATCAATGTCACGTTACCGGTTGTTGCTTCAAAGGAGCCGCATACTCCGTACATGGTTGACCCAGGCCGCAACTTCTTCTATACTATGCCGTACATAGGAAGGATTGGACGGTAGTCGCGTCCATTCCTGGTTTGACCCAGCCGTTAAGGCCGGGGACAGGCCGGCATCTGAGGGGCGGAATCTCCCGTCTTCTCTTCATTGTCGATCTGTGCCCGGCCTTTTCGCTGGGGGCAGGTCGGCAGAGCAAAAAGGACTTGAATCATGGATACCCAACACCGACCTGAGCGTGACACCGGAATCGAGCCACCTCCGGATCCTCCCTCGGAGACCTTGACCAGAGGACTCGACGTCGCCCGGGATTTCTTTGAGCAGTGGGGCCTGCCCTACCTGACGCATCAGCACCCCCATCTCGTCGATCGCGTGGCCGTTCTGATCTGCCTGGGTTCGGATAGCCTGGGTAACGACGATGAACTTTCGAAGGATCACAAGTGGGGTCCTCGCTTCACCATGGTAATGACCGGTGAAGATATGAGGCGTCACGGACGCCAGCTCCGAGACCAGATCAACCAGGCCGCGCCGAGGGAATGGAAAGGCCATATCTTTCGGTATCCCCAGGTCAGCATAGAAGTTGAATCGCTGAACCGCTACTTCAAGCGTATCGTGGGTTGCGACCACCCACCCAGGACAGCCCGTGGTTGGCGCGAGCGAACGCAGGAGGAGAACCTCTACATGATTCGCCACGCTACGGTGTTTCACGACCCGCTTGGGGAATTCACCAACCGTCGTCAGGCATTCTGGTATTACCCGAAGCGCGTGTGGCTCGAGCGAATCTGGGAAGAATTGTTCAATGTCTGGCATTTCGGCCAGTACAATTTCCTGGATCGCCTGTTCCACCGGCGAGATCCCGTAGCGACGACGGTCTGTCTCGGGCGATTTGCCGAGGGAGTTATGCGACTGTCGCTGCTTCTTGCCAGAGATTATTCCCCCTACTGGAAGTGGCTTGCCGCCGAATTCCGTAAACTATCCGATGTAGAGCCGTTGGATTCCTGGTTGATAGCCCTGGCTGAAGCACGGGATCTCGATACCCAGGCGGAATGGGTTCGCCGAATATGCGACGACATCCATACTCGACTGGTGGCGCAGTTTGGCCTCGATCCTGATCCCAAAGGCCATCCGCATCGGTTGCACTTGGCGCATGTCGAGCTGACGAAGCTGAAGGACGCCGAGGATGCGTGACGGCATCGAGCATGTCAGCTCGCTTACGCCACGATCAGCGTTCCCCACGAGAAATCGGCTTCCTCGGGCAACGCGATCCACTCTCTCTCCCCTATCGCCTGTTTCACCAGACCCTCCAGGTAGGCGAAACAGGCGGCCACCGAATCCGAGAAGTAGCAATCCGCGAACGAACAGCGCGCCGCTCGTTTGCGAAGATCGTCGGCCGCGTCGGCGACTGTTTCGTCGATGTCCACACCGATCTCCTCGAGCAGCGACAGACTCTCCTTCCACAATCCGAGGGGAAGCGTGGGCAGCGCCACCCGAAACCGGCCAT
>CAYSUA010000741.1:0-3007 GCA_964433795.1 uncultured Desulfobacteraceae bacterium
AAGCCCCTAAAAATGGGCATTTGGTAGAAATCTTTCCGGAATAGGGGATATATGCGGTTGCTTTATTCTCTTGTAATTTTGAAGAAACATCGTAACCGTCCATATCCGGCATCATAATATCCAGCAGGATTAGATCTGGCTTTTCTTTATTGATTGCCAGAAGTGCATTACTGCCGCTGCCAGTAGTCACCACGTTATAACCTGTTTTGGTTAATAGCTGTTCAATTAATTTAAGAGTATCTTGATCATCGTCAACACTCAAAATCAAAGGCTTTGTTATAGGACTATTCATAGACCACCTCAACATTCTGCAGATAATTTAAGAGTTCATCTACCCACTTTCGAATTTCTTCGTCATTTTTTTCCTTTGAGGCATTTTCAAGGGATCTCCCGATATCGGTAATAGCGTTGAATCCGTAACCCCCACCAGATCCCTTCATGCTGTGGCCCAATTTCCGGATGGTTTCATAGTCATCCTTTCTTAGGGCCGTCTCTAATGTCCTAATATCTTTACGCCTATTATCAATAAATCCGGGGATAAGGTCTTTGAGCTCAGCGTCAACATGAACAATGATTTTTTCTTCTTTTGTCGTGCCGATATCTTGTACGGATGTCAAATCTTTCTCAATATCCGCATGCTTATGGATGGCTTCCATTAGTATGTTTTTTTTAATAGGCTTTGTCAAATGGGCCGTGCACCCGGCATCAAGGCTCTTTTGCTCGTCCTCTTTGGTTGCATGCGCGGTCAGTGCAATTATAGGAACGCCACAGAATGCGGATTGCGGAACGCGGATTTCGGAAGCTTCCCATTTTCTAATCGCTCTGGTGGCGTCATAACCATCCAGTACCGGCATCTGCATATCCATAAGCACAAGATCGTATTTACCGGATTTGAATTTTTCAACAGCGATCTCGCCGTTTTCAGCAATATCTAAAGAATACGGTGTTTTTTTAAGGTAGGACTGGATAAGTAATCGGTTGTCTAACAAATCTTCAACAAGCAGAATGTGCAAGGCGCGGAGGTCTTCAGAAACAGCAGGCTTTGTCACCTCTGGTCCTTCAGCAGTCATTTTTGTTTTGGCCCTGGCAGCTGTAATAGCCTCAAACAGTTTGGAACGTTTAATCGGTTTTATAAAATAGTCAGCTGCGTCCAGTTTTCGGCATCGAGCGACGTCATCACTGTGGTGATCGCGAGTGAGCATCATAATAGTTATGTCTGCAAGGCCTGATGATTTTTTGATATATTTTGCCACCTCCATTCCGTCCATACCCGGCATGCGACAGTCAAGCAATACCAATTCGTAGGGATCGGCCGCCTCCCGAGCGCGCTCGAGCTCAGAAAGTCCATTCTTTCCATTCTGTGCCTCTGTAACCAAAGCGCCCCATTCGGAAAGTATTTCATTTAGTATCATACGGTTTGTGACGTTGTCATCGACCACAAGGATCTTTATTCCTTTCAGATCTAATACAGTTGTTCGCATGTGTATCTTGGGCTCGGTTTGCATCTGGAACATCGCGCTAAAGTAAAAGTTGCTGCCATGACCTAATTTGCTTTCAACCCAGATCCGTCCACCCATTATTTCTACCAGTTGCTTTGAGATGTTCAAACCAAGCCCCGTTCCACCATGCTTGCGGGTAGTCGATGGATCGGCCTGCGTGAAAATGTCAAAGATTACATCCACTTTTTCCGGAGGAATACCCATTCCGGTGTCGGCCACCGAAAAAATCAATTCGACTGTTTTGTCGTGTTTCGCGTCTGTTTCGATATTGTCTGCCCCTTGCTCTTTGAGTCCGGAGTCAAGCTTTTTGACTTCAACAAATACTTCACCCTTTTCAGTGAACTTGATGGCATTTCCGATCAGGTTGGTGAGAATCTGACGCAGCCGGACCGGGTCACCCACCAAGTTGGTGGGAACATCCGGCATAATATGACAGAGCATCTCAAGACCCTTTTCATGGGCGCGCAGAGCTATAATTTCGCATGTTTTTTCCACGATTTCACCAGGGTCAAATTCAATCGTCTCAAGTTCAAGATAGCCGGCCTCCACTTTGGAAATATCAAGGATATCGTTAATAATGTTAAGAAGGTTTTCTCCGGCTGACTGGAATGTTTGAACATATTCCTTCTGTTCAGCAGCCAAAGGAGTCTCCCGTAGCAGATCGGCCATTCCGATAATGGCATTCATCGGTGTTCGAATTTCGTGACTCATGCTTGCTAAAAAATCACTCTTGGCGCGGTTAGCGGTTTCGGCTTCTTTTTTGGCCTTTCGCAACTCCTCCTCAACCAGTTTGCGTTCCTTAACCTCATGTTTTAATTTCACGACGGTGCTTTTGAGGTCTTTGGTATATTCCAACAGTTGCTCATGATATCTTTTCAGTTCATCTTCATCCTGTCTATGATCAATGATTTTTCCTATTTGCTCTGCAACGGTATTGATCAGGCTTCTCTCTTCCCTTAGGAAAGGCCCTTCATAGCTTTCCGACTTTTCTTCCAGATAAAAGACTTGCAAAGAGCCGACTTTTTCGCCATGTATAACGATGTCACTGGCCTGCTTCCAGACAGTCTCTCTAAATTTTTCTGATCTATACTCTTGAGTATTTACGACGATCCGTGCACAAGTGATTTCCGGATACTGCCAGGAAGGCGGAATGAGATCAACCGTTCCCTGTAATATGTCGTCCAATGAGATAACCGACTGCTCAATAAGATTAGAAATGCTATAAAGGCAATTCAGTTCCTTGACTCGCTCCCCCAAATCATGAGTTCGCTTCTTAAGCGCTTTCTCGACCTCTTTGCGTTCAGCAATCTCTTTGTCAAGCTCATTTATAGAAGTCGTTGTCTTTTCTAAATCCTCAGCCATCTCATCAAACGCCCTTGAAAGTTGGCCTATTTCATCCTTTGAGTCTGTGCCTACTTTATAATCCAAATTACCTTTTCCGAGTTCTTCGGTACCAGCATGCAGAGCTTTGAGCCTTTGCAAAAGGATTTTTTGCAAGATAAAGTAAA
>CAYSUA010000742.1:0-3006 GCA_964433795.1 uncultured Desulfobacteraceae bacterium
AAATCCTCTGTTTCGATAAAACTCGATCCGCTTTCATCCGGATATTCTTTTATCGTATATTCTGCAGGCGGATTGAGCAGTAAGATGTTCATCCATCACTCCACGACAATACCGGCCGGTGGAACCGATCTCGAAAGCACCCTGCTTTTGGGATACCCGTGACCCGACCCCTTAAGATTTACCCGCCACCACACACGCATTCCAATCCGAGTCCGGAGGGGTGTCTTGCTTCATCCACTTGCAAAAATGGAGCACCTTCATATCATGATCCGTTAAAAACTGCATGAGTTCAGGCAAGAAAAAAAACCTGACCTGATGGTTTTCCCTGATATCGGCTGTAACCTGTCCCTCTCGAATTGCCAACACCCTGTAGTCGATATCCACTCTGTTGGCATTCAGGCGGAGGCTGGGACGCGCGAATCGAATGATCTGAACCTCTCCCCGCTGAACCTCTTTCAATCGCTCATGGGGTTGATCGGCCAATACGGAAGGGCCAAACCAGAAATCAAAGATAAAAACACCTCCGGATTTCAGGTGGACAGTGGCTGTTTCCAGCATCTGATGCACATCACGGTTTTCGATCAGATATCCGACGACGTTGAATAAAACGATAACAGCATCAAATGTCTGATTGAGTCGAAGCTTTCTAATATCGTTCTGTTTAAACCGGGCATTACAATCTCTTAGTTTCGCTTTTTTTCGTGCCTGTTTAAGCATTTCGTCGGACTTGTCGACGCCGATAAGGTCATAACCTCGACAAGAGAGGGGGATGCAATGTCCGCCCGTACCACACCCCAAATCGAGAATAGTCCTAACCGGATGTGTGGAATACTCCTGAAGTAGTTTTTGCAGAAAATCGCATTCTAATTCATAATCCTTGTCATGATAGTAGCTATCGTAATATTCAGCATACTCGTTGAAATTGTGGGTTATCACTTTAAGCTCCCGGGCTTCTTAAGGCATTTCAAACCTCGTTTTGTCCACCATGCTGTCGAAATAAGGTCCCTGCTTCACCTCAATCATCTCTGCATCTTCTAATATTTCTAACCCATGCCCCCCGGAGGCCAGTAAAATGAGGTCGCCGACCTCTAAGAGGAGGCTTCTCAAAAACTCCCGTTCTTGGGTATAGAGAAAAATTCTCACCTTCCCTTTCCTGATAATGAGAACCTCTTGGGTGTTGACGACTTGACGCTTCACCCTGTTGTGCGTGTGCGCCTGGACTGTGTATCCTGCTTTGTGGTTCAAATAACCCAATTGTTGTGAAAACTCCGGTGGTGTAAAGAAAGTTATTCCCGGATAGGAATCTCCTGCGCGCAAAAGCAGGGCAATTATATTTCCAGCATGCTTGATCGTCTCCACTATTGCCCCTTACCTACATTCTTTATGCATTCTGTTACATAATCGATTTCATCTTCTGTCAAGGTATTGCCCGAGGGCAGATTTATTCCCCGGGCACTTAAAAACTCTGCAACAGGACAATCTTCACCCTTCAGATGAGGATATATCGGTTGTCTGTGAATGGGGAAAAAGAAATTTCGACTTTCTATTCCATGCCTTTCAAGATGCTCCATGAGTTTATCCCTTGAAATACCGAAATCATCATCAACAACAATTGAATAATACCAGTAGACAGATTCTGTTTCAGGAGGTTCGAAAGGAAGCCGAAGACCCGGAACCGCCTTTAATCTTTCTTCATAAAGTATAGCGTTGCGCCTCCGGCATCTGACGGACTCCTCCGCATGAGTCATTTGCGCCACACCGACGGCAGCCTGTATGTTGGTCATACGATAATTAAAACCGAATTCCCGATGATAGTATCTCCGCTCGGGGATAAAGGATAGATCTTTCATCCGCCGAATCTTCCGTGCCAGGTCATCATCATCGGTGAGCAGCATTCCCCCTTCTCCGGTGGTTACAATCTTGTTTGCATAAAAACTGAAGCAGCTGACATCACCAAAACTACCGGCGCGCCGTCCTTTATAGATCGCGCCGTGGGCTTCGGCAGCGTCCTCGATGAGTATCAGGTCATGCTGGCGGCAGATGTCTTCAACAGCTTCCATATCCGCCGGGCAACCGTATGTATGGACGACCATGATTGCTTTGGTACGGTCCGTGAGTTTTCTTCGAATATCATCCGGGTCTATGTTCCATGTATCCGGTCGTGCATCCGCCACCCGAACCGTTGCACCTTGCTGGTGCACCGCATTGGGGCATGAAATGATGGTTAAAGCCGGCACAATAACTTCATGACCGGGTCCGATATCGAGGGCTGCAAGGGCCAAATGAAGTGCGGCGGTTCCGCTGGTTACAGCCACAGCATGTTTGCGCCTGCAAAACTCGGCAAATAGACCCTCAAATTCTTCCACGAACCTCCCTTTTGATGAAATCCAGTTGGTATCAAAGCATTCTTTTACCAGTTTCCACTCGTCGCCATAAAGCTGCGGTTCACACATGGGAATCCGTTTCATTTTCGAAATCTTTCAAAACCGAGGCGAATAATCATACCCAAATACCCTTTGCCACGGGAAAAAAAGCCCGTCAGCGTGTCAAATGTCTTGCTGCTTCCGGATGTTCTCTCGATAAACCGATAGGGAACCTCAGCGACCCGATATCCGGAAGCTTCGGCCCTGAAAATAAGCGCGATGCAATACTCGCCATAATCACCTTCCAACGGGAATTTTTGAACAACGCTCCGTTTCCCCAGGATAAAGCCGCTGGTTAAATCCCGTGTTTTAGTTCCAAGAAGCCAGCGACCGAGAGTGTTTATTGCAATACTGGCATACCGTCTTAAAACGGATCGCTGATCACTGCCACCAGCCACATAACGGGATCCGACTACAAGATCAGAAAATTGCAAACATTGTGCCATGTCAACAAAAAGCTCCGGCGGCATAGCGAGATCACAATCCATCCAGCCCACATATTCCCCCTCTGCCGCATCTATCCCTGCCTGAATTGCCGATCTCAATCCCCTTTCATTAATGCGTCGATGCACTTTCAGGCGAG
>CAYSUA010000743.1:0-3005 GCA_964433795.1 uncultured Desulfobacteraceae bacterium
CCAGCGCACAGACCAGGCGGGAAGCACGCTGGAACTGTTGCTTTGTGAGCAAGCGCAGGGTGTAACGCATCAACACGGTTGTTCCACCGCCTGAAGTGGGGTGACGAAGCCGGCGCCAGGTAATCAAAAAAGCGATCAACCCAAGATATGCTTCGGTTTTCCCTCCACCCGTTGGGAACCAGATCAGGTCAAGCGTATCCCGAAATTCGCTGTCACCATCAACGACCGATTCGATCACCATCAGCAAAAAAGCCAGCTGAAATGGTCGCCATCGATAGCGCTTTTCGACCTTTCCCCGGGCGCGATCATACTGTCTCATTTGGTGGTGCATGGCCTCATTGGCAATACCAAAGGCTTGGGCAGCATCCGGATCTTGCTCAAGCAAATGTAGCCCCAGCTGCATACGCATCACAGCTTTCTTCATCCGGGAGAGAATCCGGTCGGCAATCCTTCGATCCATTTCCGACAGATTCTCGGCAGAAACCTGCTGACTGCAGACCCATTCGTCATAGGCATACACGAACTTTTCCAACTCGGCACCTATGCTCTTTTGGTCACTGGGATATTGAGAGAGGTACTCCAGCTCCAGCACCTTCGCTTCCAATCCATCGGAATCGACGGATATTTGGGGGACTTCAACTTTTGGAAAAAAATCGGCCCATATTTTGCTGACACATCCGTTTTTCACCTCCCAATCCACTGCAGCCCCATGCCCGATAGCGAAAATCCGCCGGTTCTTGTACTGGAGTTCGAGTTCCTGATCTTCCTCACTCAGCAGATGTGGATTCACTCGTGGATAGGTTCCGACTTCTCCAGATTCGATGATGCATTCTAACTGTGTTTCGAAAATGGACCACTCGTTTTGCTTGTTCCTGTATTCTAATCGCGAAATTTCATCAGGGAACTCCTGAAGATTGCTCAGTGATACGGTTGTCAGCCAGCCGTCGTCATGTGGGCGCCAAAGAACGAACACTTCAGCGAGATCGTCAAAAACATATATTCGTTCGGAGTGCTCAACTCTTTTATCCTGAGGTTGAAAATCGGATAAATAGATGCCCTGATCCGAAAAGGGCTTTCTGTGCCACAAGTCTGGCAGGAACTGGCCAGTACCGGAGTCTCGACCGCTTTTCAATTCGTATCTGACCGCCCAGGGAGCGATTTGAATCTTGATATCATTGCCGCGGATAAAGAAAGAAAAACCTGCTGAAGACGGTGGGACGTACCGCCGTTTTATCGTGGCCGGCTTTGCCAATGCTTTTTCATCGGTTTCAGAGTTCCCCACTGTTGGTATATCATCTTCCGCTTCCTCAGTTTCCTTGGATGCAGGATCTGTTCCTGTTATTCCTTTTACAATAGGAAATAGTATTCCGACATGGTAACGATCCAGCGGTTTGACTCTCCTTAGATCAAAATCTTCACTTTCCAGATTGGCGTTCGAATCCGGCCCCATAAGGCAACGGCATAGCCAATCGTACAACCGTGAGCGTTGATTCCTCAATTTTGAAGGCAAATCATCTTTTAATTTGAATCCAGCTTCAGTCATTGTCCGTTCCAAGCATCCTGTGTCCGAGCTTGAGGTGATCTAAATTGGATAGCCTCTACCATGTATAAAATGTTGGTTTCTGTTTTTTGTGATTGGCCAGGTTGATTTGGGCTGGCCATAAGTTTTTCTTTTCCGGTTGAAGATGGGGCAATCTGCGATTGTGAAGATGTGGCCGGGCATGTATTTATCCATTACACACGGCTTGAGACCATAACTTTTCTTGTATAGATACAGTCGGTGATATGGCCTTTTTCAAGTGCTGGTATTGTAATTAAATTATCCTGTTTGTCGTCAATTGCTAAAATTTTTGGCATAATCCTTTTGTCCCTATTTTTTAGTGAGAAGTATCTAAGCCGGTTCAGATCTAATTTGACCGCGTCATTTAAATGGTATTTCTAAATTTTAATAAGATTAATATACTCATATTTTCACGGGCTTGTCAAAATAGGTAGGAATATGGAGGTGATGAGATTCTTAAGGGATTACAGGAATTCGGAGCGAAGAAATAGAAAAGGCGGTCTATCTCCCACGAACATTCGAAATAAACCGCCCTGATTCTCTCAAACAGCGTCTTTAAGTTTCTTACCGGCTTTGAATTTTACAGCATTGCTTGCTTTGATCTTAATAGCTTCGCCGGTTTGGGGATTACGCCCCTTTCTGGCTTTACGGCGAACTTTTGAGAATGTGCCAAAGCCGACCAGTGTTACCTTACCGTCTTTCTTCTTCAGTGCCTTTGTTACCCCGCCAATGAATGAACCCAGAGCTTTGTCTGCCGCAGCTTTACTGATACCAGCATCCTTTGCCATTTTCTCGATCAATTCCGCTTTAGTCATCTGTTTTCTCCTTTGAAAGTGTTTAATTGAATTCTGATGAAAGATACGTGCTTTAACGGGTTATAATAAGATATGTGGCAAGGTTGATATATCAAACTGATTAATATTTCAAGAATTTTCACAATCTGGCTCTTCGCTAATTCTGTCATTTACCGACCGCCGGTATTATCATCTCACTTTATCGTGGTCGTCCAGCCAAAATAGCCTCTACACATATATGTCACCAGCCAATTGCATTCTGAAATTTCCGCAGAGTCGAACTTTTTCAAATCTCCATATTTATAGCCGAAGGCTCCCCTCTTGTGAGCCAGGAGTGGATTTCCCATATGAGCTATATAGCGCCGCCGGTACCCCTGTTATCTCCTTGACTGATTTTGCGAGAGGCCACGGTCGTACTGGACTGGCTTGTTGTATTTCTGAACACCAACAAATGAAAGGAGGTGATTACCCAAGAATAATCAGTTCTAAATAGTCGGTGATTCCGCATCACCATAACCCCGATGATGGCTCGGTGGGCTTGTATGCTCGCCGGGCCTTCGTTGTTTATTAACTCTTTTACCAAAACGGAGGCAACATTATGAATCGCGAATTATTAGAAAAACCATTCACACCGGAACAGATCAAACAGC
>CAYSUA010000744.1:0-3004 GCA_964433795.1 uncultured Desulfobacteraceae bacterium
ATAGAGAATCCTTCAGGCCCTTTGCACCGACGGTTCTGGAGGACAAGGCTTCGGAGTATTTTGAAATCGATCGGCCGAGCTCCTATATGCTACTGGTTGCCGAAGTGAACGAGGATAGACGGTTTCCACAACCCTCTCCGGACGGGTTGGGGCTTCTGGAACGTTTAAAGAACAAGCGGAGCGATATTCCGGCGGTCACCCACCTCGACTATTCTGCACGAATCCAGACGGTCAACAAAAACGACAAACCGGATTATTATGGAGTCATTTCAGAGTTTGAAAAGTTGACCGGATGTTCGGTGGTGGTCAACACGAGCTTCAATGTGCGCGGGGAGCCGATCGTCTGTTCACCTGAAGATGCGTACCGGTGTTTTATGCGAACCGAAATGGATGTGCTGGTTATCGAAGATTTCATGTTGTTTAAAGAAGAACAGCCGCCCTGGCAGGAGAAAAAGGACTGGCGAAATGAACTCATTCTCGACTGATATAAAAGATATAAGAAAATTCGGCATTATAGCGTTTCTGTTTTTCGGAATGCTTTGTGCCATCGGTATCTGGCGGCAAAAACCGGTTCCCATATATCTTTTCGGGTTTCTATCCTGCCTGGGTTTGGGCTTCATCCTCATACCCGATATCCTGAGACCGGTTTATAGAGCTTGGATGAAAATAGCCCACTTTATCGGCCAGGTGATAACCACGCTGATGCTGGCCATTGCATATTACGCAGTCATCACGCCGTCGGCTCTGATCAAAAGACTCTTCGGCGGGCGGCCCTTGCCCTTGTCTCCCGATCCCGATGCATCCACCTACTGGGTATCGAGAGATGAACCGGCTCAGCCGAAAGAACGGTTTTATAAACGGTTTTAACACTTCGACCAATTGCGAGGATCAAGAAAATGGCAAATCAATCTCTAATCAGTGAATTCTTGGAATTCTTAAAAGTCCGAAAACGGTACTGGCTTTTACCCATCGTACTCGTCTTATCCCTTTTTGGCGCGCTTATCGTTTTTACGGAGAGCAGCACCGTTGCTCCGTTTATTTATGCACTGTTTTAATTCGCAGCTCATAGAGTGAAAAAAAGCATCCATCTTGTTGCCGGCGCGCGACCGAATTTCATTAAAATTGCTCCGCTCTATCATGCATTAAAAAGAGAAGACTGGGCGGATACAAAGATCGTACACACCGGTCAGCATTATGATTACAATATGTCGAAGGCATTTTTCGATGACTTGAATCTTCCTGAACCGGATTTTCATTTGAATGCAGGAAGCGGGACGCATGCAGAGCAGACCGGTCAGGTGATGATCGCGTACGAGACCGTTTTATTAAAGGAGCAGCCGAATCTGGTTGTCGTCGTTGGAGATATCAATTCTACCATGGCTGCGACCCTTGCCGCGGCTAAAATCTCTTACCCACCAAACCAAGCGCCACGATCCACGAGCCATCCGTATGGGCGCAGGCCATTTATTGCACATCTGGAAGCCGGTTTGCGATCATTTGATCGATCCATGCCGGAAGAGATCAACCGGATTGTAACAGACGCTTTAGCCGGCATTCTATGGACACCTTCATCGGATGCAGATGAAAATCTGATAAATGAAGGGATTTCATCGAAAAAGATCTTCAGGGTCGGAAATATAATGATCGATTCGTTGGAGATGATAAGGGATCGGATAGAAGAACATGAGGTTTTTAAAGATTACGGACTGATTGCCGGTGAATACGGCGTCATAACGCTCCATCGACCATCCAATGTAGATTCTCCCCAAGCGCTTAACAAAATATGCGAAGCATTGATAAACCTCAGCAAGAAACTTTCGCTCATTTTTCCGGTGCACCCGCGAACCATGAAGTTTTTAAAATTAAACGGTTTGTACGATAGGATCGGCGAGGTATCGAACGTGATTGTGACGGAGCCGCTTCATTATATCCCGTTTATGAATCTGGTATTCAACGCCAGGATGATCGTAACAGATTCGGGAGGGCTGCAGGAAGAAACCACCTATTTAGGGATTCCATGCCTGACATTGAGACCGAACACGGAACGCCCCGTTACCATTAATGAAGGCACAAACCGCCTGTGTAATGAAGACGGTCTGGAAACTGCAGTCCATGAAATACTAGAGGGCAAAATCGGCGAGGGGCAAATACCGGAATTTTGGGATGGCCAGACCGCAGGGAGAGTCGTTCAGACGCTGATACGATATTTTGATAATTGAATGTGCGCAGAACAAAGCATATTTAACTGGGGCATAGCCTATTCAACCGGGACTTAACCCCTTGTCCCCTTGCGGTTCCTATCAAGGCTATATGAAGAAAGGAAATATCATGACGGTAGAGCCCTTTTTTGTAAGGGCTGAGTGGGACGAAGAAGCAAGCGTATGGGTTGCGACGAGCGACGATGTCCCGGGGCCTGTGACGGAAGGGGCTAGCATGGAGGGATTGATCGAAAAGCTGAAGGTCATCATTCCCGAGCTTCTTGAGGCCAATGGGGTACGAATCGATCATGCTGTGCCCTTTGAAGTCATGACACGCCGTTTTGAGCTTGCCCAAAGCGCTGGAATCTAATGGCCGATTACACCAGAGCCTTGAAGCAGCATCTGCGCGAAGCTGGCTGCCAGTTCGAAAGACAGGGAAAAGGCGATCACGAGATATGGTACAGTCCGATCACCAATATCCGCTGTCCCTCAGCGTTTTTCCATGTTCATGACCGGTGAATCGACCGGAGCACTAAAACCTTATCTCCTCATCGAGGACAGCATCGACAGAGAATATTCAATCCTTCTTATCACGTAATAAAATTCAAACGGAGACTTGCCCCCTTGTTTTGAAGAAAGGGGCAATCATTACTGTTGATAAAAAGAAGATTCGAATTCACATCGACAATCGTGTGTAATCTTGTTTATCACAAAAGTGAACAGAGAAGATCATACAAAAGAAAGTTAATAAGAGAGGTTTGAATTAATGGGATATATTTCTGATTTTAAGCCACTTGAAGAAATTT
>CAYSUA010000745.1:0-3002 GCA_964433795.1 uncultured Desulfobacteraceae bacterium
CAATGTTTTTTTGAAAACCACCCCGTGATTCAGGCTCATCCGGGGATCCATCACGCCCAGGAGCGGATGGTCCGTAGACGGTTCGGCCTGAAACCGGTATCCCTCCCCCACCCAGTATCGTTCCCGCTCGAACGGATAGGTGGGCAATGCTACTTTGTAATGAGTCTGCGCCTTATAGAATCCCTGCCAGTCAATGGTGACGCCACGGGTGTATAATCGCCCCACGTGATCCACCATCTGCTCGAATTCGTCCCGATCTCGGCCGATGGCGCCGACCCAGCAACCGTCCGTCGTCGTGAGAGGCTCACGGCCGGTTTCCATCGGAGATATACCGGGACCGATTGCAAGAAACAGAGATACAGCTTGATCTTTAAGGGAATTCAGGCCGTCAGCCCATCGAACCGGACGGCAGGGTTGGTGGATCCAGTAATCTGCTTCGGCGGCCTCGTCGGTTATGAGGTCGCCGGAATGACTCGAAATCATGGGAATTTCCGGCAATGCATAGGAAATCCGGGCTACCGTTTTTCTGAAAATTCGTTGGATCGGCTTCAGCAACGGAGAGTGGAGTGGATGGGAAACCTTCAGCTTCCGGGTGTTAATACCGTTTCGATTCAGCTGGTCACAGATCGGTTTGATCTTCTTGCCTTCACCGGTGATGACCAAATGATTCGTACCGCACAGGGCCGCAATGAACATGTCGGCGGCGGTTTCACCCAATATCTCCCGGACCTGCGCTTCACCGGCAAAAACGGAAGCCGTAAGGCCGGGCCGCGTTTTTTCCTGTATCAGCCGTCCGCGGATCGCCGCCAGGGTTAATCCGTCTTTAACACTGAATATGCCCGCCACACAGGCAGCCACAATCTCTCCGACCCCCCATCCGAAAACAATATCCGGAGTAATCCCCCAGGACTGCCATTGGCGAGCCAGGGAATATTCATAGGCAAAAAGTGCCGGCTGCACATAGCGGGTTTCGTTAAGCAACGATTTTTTACCGGTTTTTTCAAAAAGGAGTCGATCCAACGATTGCTTCAGCTCCCCTTGGATGATTTCACCGCAATGGTCCAGACTTTCCCGGAAAACCGGGCAGGACTCATATAACCGTCTGCCCAACCCGGTATATTGTTCGCCCTGCCCGGCAAACAGGAATGCAATTTTCGGAACATCCTCCTGATTTATGGTCTGCTGATAAAGCCCGTCGATCCGATCCCCTTTGATAAACGCTTCGATCTTTTTCCTAACAATGGCTGAAGACGATGCGCTCACTGCCAGACGGTGGACGAAGTGAGCCCGACCGGTGTTCGCCGTGAAGGCAATATCACCGAACGATTGTTCCGGATGCTGCCTTAAGTGCGTTTCATATCGAACGGCAAGCTCCTTCAGTGCCGGTTTGCTTTTGGCCGAAAACGCGAGCACCTGGGTGGATGGAACGGATACGGGTCGGTTTGCGGATTCGGGATGCTCTTCCAGAACCAGGCAGGCGTAGGTGCCGCCGATTCCGAGATTGTTGACCACGGCCCGCCGCACCTTCTGGGTCGTGATCCACGCCTTGGAGGTATTGGTGATATAAAAGGGGCTTTCTTCGATATTCATCTTCGGATTCGGTTCCAGGAAATGAACCGTGGACGGAATCGATTTATGTTTCAGCGCCAGAACCGTTTTAATCAGGCCGGCCACGCCGGAAGCCGACTCAAGGTGTCCGATATTCGATTTAACGGACCCCAACCCGCAAAACCCCTTTTGAAGGGTGCTTTGTCGGAATACTTGGGTCAGCGCCTGGACTTCCACCGGGTCTCCCAGTTCGGTTCCGGTGCCGTGCGCCTCCACATATTCAACCGTATCCGGATTCACCTCGGCCACCACCATGGCCTCGGATAATGCCGCCGCCAGCCCGCTGGTGCTGGCTGCCCAGTAGCTCAACTTGGATAGGCCGTCGTTATTGATCGCAGATCCCCGGATGACGGCATGGATGAGATCGCCGTCTGCTGCTGCACGGGAAAGGGGTTTTAATACGACAATGCCGGCACCGCTTCCGAAAACGGTTCCTGCCGCCTTCACATCGAATGATCGGCAGTGACCGTCCGGTGAGTGCATGGGGCTCTCATGGATCAAATAACCGGCTTTTTGGGGAACCCGAATATTCACCCCGCCGGCAAGGGCGATATCACACTCCATATTGAGAAGACTTTGGCATGCCATATGAACGGCAACAAGCGATGTGGAACATGCCGTCTGAACGGTGAGGCTGGGGCCTTTTAAGTTCAGTTTGTACGATACTCGTGTACAGAGGTAGTCTTTATCGTTCCCCACATGTTCGATACCTGCGGTGGCGCCGATCAGGGAACGATGGACATGCGTGTTGGACAGAAGATAACTGTTCATGACACCGCCTGAACCGCCGAACACGCCGATTTCAGCACCATGCTGCTCCCCGGCATACCCCGCAGTTTCCAACGCCTCCCATGCCAATTCCAGAAAGAGCCGCTGGGACGGATCGATGACTTCTGCCTCTCGGGGGGAATACTCGAAAAACGCGGCGTCGAACCGATCTGCATCCCTAATGATCGGTGCCGCTTTGATATAGTCGGGCTCATTAACGCGTTCAGGATCGACGCCCTCTTGAATCAACTCCTCCGAAGAGAAAAAGGTGATGGACTCAACCCCTTTTTCGATATTGCGCCAATAGGTATCGAGATTGTCGGCACCGGGAAAACGTCCGGCCATGCCGATAATCGCGATTGAACCGGGACGTTGGAAATCGAAAGGTTGCATCGTTATTATCCCGTCCTGGCCTTCTTTCTCAGTTCTCCCCGGTGCATTCGGGAAGAACTCAAACGGGCTTCGCCACGGCTTTCGCTTCGTTCAAAATCGGGTTTGCAGGCGGCGTCCTGATCATCGGCGAAGCATAGCTGATATGCGTCGCATAAATCGCCAACCGTCTGGATACTGGTGATGGGAACCAGTTTGGAAAATGGATCAACGCTCAGTTTTATCTCCAGGATGGC
>CAYSUA010000746.1:0-2998 GCA_964433795.1 uncultured Desulfobacteraceae bacterium
CCTGATTGACTGCGGAATACGCCGACAGGCAGTCCAGGTATTTCTTACCGTCCACATCCCAGACCCAGACGCCTTCGCCGCGAGTGAGCACCACATCCAGCGGTTTGTAATTGTGCGCACCGAGCTGTTGCTCTATCTCTATATATTGTTTCTGTTCCATTCTCTCACCTCCTTGTTTAAGTCGAGGCCTATTATCCGACAGGCTGACCGGATATTCAAATCACATATTTATTGTATCGCACCGAGCTATCAGAGGCATTCATCTGAGTCGCCGGGCGTGGGCCTCGGGAAACCCTTTGGCTATTATTCTTTCTGCAACCGATTCAGCATCATAGGGTATGTATTTCAATTCCACGCGCTTTCGATCCGCATCCCATATGACATACTTGGCTTTTTTGCTGGCATCTCTCGGTTGCCCGACACTGCCGATATTGAAAATATAACGCTGGTCCGCATCTATTTTTGTTACCCCCTTTCTCAACCGCGTTTCAATAACCGATTCACCGTCAAACCGGAGCTGTTTCAACATGTGGGTATGCCCGATAAAGCAGATCTTCTCTTTCATCTCAATAAAGGTATCGAATAACTTTTCTTCTGAAATCTGAAATATATAGGTTCTTACGGAATCCGGGGGAAATCCGTGAACAAAGCGGCATCCATGGGAGACAATCGATGACGGCAATTTGCGAATATACTGGATGGAGGCTTTTGACAGAAACGCTTTTGTCTTCTCAAGAGACACTTTGGCCACGGGATTGAACCACTTCAAGGCCCTTTTATTTGATATGGCTATTTCGTGGTTTCCCATAACCGTCGGGATCTGAAGTGCACGAATCTTTTGTACCACTTCCTCAGGGTTCGGTCCGTATCCGACCAGGTCACCCAAGCAGATAATCTCATCCACACCGGATTGATCGATATCGGCCAGAACCTCAAGAAAGGCTTCCAGATTCCCATGTATGTCAGATATCACCGCAATTCTCATGGCCCATTAATCCAACACTCCATCATTTCAATACTCCATTTTTCCAATCTCTTTTCCATCATTCCACTATTCCAATTCAAAGATCTTGATATACCCTCTGGCGCGACTTCGCAGCCGACATTAAAACATCCACATGGATATCTACGTAATCATATACCCGGCCCGTTTTTTTCCCGGGGGCCGGCCTCAAGACCCTCCCCAAATACTGGATCACCCTGCCGCTGAATTTGATGGGTGTCGTCAAAAACAGCTCTGTGAGATCCTTGCAATCAAACCCTTCTCCGATGAGCTGCCCCGTGGCAACCAGCACCTTCACTTTGCCTTCGTTCAGTTTGCTTAAAACCTCCTTCCGTTGACGGGTCTTGAGATCTCCGGTAAGCAATTCACAGGACACCTTGTGCTTAAAACGCAAGATCGATGTCAACGTCTCACAGTGCTTTTTCCGGTCGGATAAAACCAGGCACACCCCTTTGCCGGTTTCCGCTGCTCCGGCAACATCCGACGCGATCAGATGGTTTCTCTCATCGTTGGTGGTGAGTTCTGAAAGCATTTTGGTATATTCGTTCACCGGGTCATAAAAGGGTTTGAAATCGGTCTCCCGAACAACGACCTCTGCCGGAAGCACATCCCCGCTTTCGATGAGAGGGGCCTTATCCATTTTATGATGAACATCCCCGAGATGCCAAAATATCAGCTTCGACAATTTATCCCGACGCCATGGGGTGGCGCTCAGTCCGAGCATAAAGCGGGAATCGAATTCCGTTACCGCTTCCGTGAAGGTTCTACTCGGCGCCCGGTGGCATTCATCCACCACCAGGTGGCCGATACAGGGAGCCGTCTCCTCGGCACACCGGTAAAGGCTTTGGACCAGAGCAACCGTTATCTTTTTTCCGATTCGGTGCTGACCGCTTCCGATGAGACCGACTTGATCCGAAGGGATTTTTAGAAACGTTTCGATCCGCTCTATCCATTGAAATGCCAAATCCTTTGTATGAACAACGACAAGCGCGGGCTGTTTTCTTTGGGCAATCATAAAGAGCGCCATTACCGTTTTACCGGACCCGGTGGGTGCACTGAGGGTACCGAATTCCTTTGCCATTACGATATCAACGGCATCTTTCTGGAACGGTTTTAATTTACCTTTGAAAGTAAAATGAACTTCCGGCAGAGACCGCCGTTGATCATTGATGATATAGGCAATCCCTTCTTTTCGACACATATTAACCAGATGTCGGATGTATCCCCGGGGAATCCACAACCCGTTGCTCCCGACTTTGTCAAAAAACCGAAGCTCCTTGGGAACACCTCGGTTCCAGCGTCCCATTCTTGCATTTTCAAGGTATTTGGGGTTGGGAAACTTCAGCTGTTCCATGAGTTCCTCCCGAAAGTCCGATGGAACATGGTCTAGTCTGAGATTATTACGAATGGTAATGGTAATAGGAGTCGGATGCTTCATGATCACCCAGGTAACCAATTGTCATTATAAGTTAACCGTATAAAATTTCTCATAAAAATTCAAGCTCGGGTATGCCGAGCCTTAAGTTTAATCGAGTTATTCCGATCATAGAAACAGAAGCCATTGAACCCTAATTGAGCGAAGCCCAATTAGGGTACCTTTAGCCATTAGCTGATAGCCGTTAGCTTAGGGGTGAAAAAAATCATTAAGGAATAACGGCCCATCGAGTTTTGACTCGGTTAGGGTTAAGGCTATATTGAACGCCCCGGTGAAATAGTCGATGCATTTCACAGGGCAAGCAGTTTTTCGATATTGGAGACTGGATCCTCGTTAATGGATGCTGAATTAAGTAGCGGATTAATTCAAATATCAAGTATCAAGGATCGAGCAACAAGAATCAGAACTAATGAATGTCATTCTAAGGATTAAAAGAAACGCTCCAATCAAAAGGGGTATCATCACCCGGATGGTGATGGTGTTTATTTTCGTTTATATTGTTACTTGCTGAGTCTCAATTTTGTTGACCCTGGGAGTCTCAAATTAAATGGCAAAGAAAA
>CAYSUA010000747.1:0-1258 GCA_964433795.1 uncultured Desulfobacteraceae bacterium
CAACCGGTTCTGCGCCGAAGTTCCCCGAGATTAAGGGCATACAGGAAAGTGGTGCGCTCAATGTGGATGAGGCAATATCCAATGGAGATAAGATAGGAAAAAGCGTACTGATAATCGGGGGTGGGGGTACAGGGGCTGAGATCGCCGATTTATTGTCGGAAAAAGGTAAAAAGGTCACCATCGTTGAAATGCTGGATTCCATTGCATCGGATCTGGTGGGTCATCTGCAGCATTATCTGTTGAAGCGGCTGCAAGAAAAGCAGGTGACCATTCTCACCAAGACCCAAGTCAAAGAAATCGGAAAGACCTATGCTGTTGTGGAAGAAGCTTCCGGAACCAGGCGGCTGGAAGGATTTGATTCGATCGTTATGGCTGTAGGCGGAGATTCGCCGAATGATGCAGTTTATCAAAACCTTACAGGAAAAGTAAAGGAGCTGTATGTGATTGGAGATGCTGCCCAGCCCCGTGAAATCATCGATGCAGTCTACGATGGTGTGGAAATCGCGGGAAAAATATAGGGCACGGCTTTAAAAAAACCCGTTCTCTTCAATGAAAGGAGGTAAAGAAAAAAACTGGTGGATGGTGTAAGTATTAAACTTCGACCCAAAACAGGAGGACGAATAATGAAGGCCAAAAGAAAAATCACTGTTGTTATCGGGACATTGTTCATTGTTCTGATGCTTTTCAATGGCATGGCTTTTGCCGCAAAGAAAGTCATTCATGTATGGCACACCGAAACCAATCCCAAATCAAGGGCTGCAATTGCCAACATTGTATCACGATTTGAAAAACTGCACCCCGATATCAAGGTGGAAGCAGAAGCTCTCGCCTGGGGGGATCTAGAAGGAAAAATAATGGCGGCACTGGCAGCCGGCTCACCACCGGAGCTGTCCCATGGTCAGCCCATTACATGTGCTGCGCTTCAGGCTAAAGGTCTGCTGCTCCCGTTGGATGATGTGGTCAAGTCAATCGGTGAAGACAACATCTGGGATCAAATCAAGCAGGTCGGAAAATTCGGGGATCACTATTATGGCCTGGTTCATGCAGCCGGCACATCCCTATTGATTTACCGAAAAGACCTGGTGAAGCAGAAGGGTATCCAGCCCCCGAAAACCTGGGATGATTTACTGAAGATTGCCGGTCAGCTCACCATGGATACCAACGGAGATGGCAAAATAGATATTTATGGACTGACGATTCCGGGAGATAACCTTTTCATCAACATTATTATGGGCGAGCTCATAAAGGCGAACGGCGG
>CAYSUA010000747.1:1268-2996 GCA_964433795.1 uncultured Desulfobacteraceae bacterium
ACGCTATTTGACGAAAAAAACCGACCGCGCTTTACAGAAAAAGCGATGGTCGAAACCCTGGAATTCATGAAAGAGCTTACCAAATACATGCCGCCCGGGTGGGAAGGTCACGGCTATCGGGAAACCTTTGCAAACATGTATGGTCAAAAAGCGGCCATGATGTTTCAGGGGTATGGTCGCGGTGCGTCGCTGATCGAACAATATGCCCCCGCGAATATGGCCAGCACCGATTACTTCGATGTCTGGGTGAAACCACACGGCCCAAGCGGAATCAAACCCGCGGCCCAGGTTGATGAAGAGCCCTGGATGCTGTTTAAGGACTCTAAAAATCCCGAAGCGGCAAAAGAGTTTTTGAAATTCTTCTACAAGGATGAAAACTACCTCGAATACATTCAGACCGTTCCGATTCATTTCTTCCCCATCACGAAATCGCTGCGACAGAGCGCAGCGTACAACAACACACCCATGATCAAGAAATGGAAAGGATGGCTGGATGCCCAGGAATACTACCTGGATAATAATCTGGTTAAACCCACATTGGTTACCGACTGGTCGGATATGACCGACAAGCCGTTTCTTATGGATCTTTTAGGGTCCGCGATATTGAAAGATATGGTGATGGAAGTGACCAAGGAAGATGTGCCTATTGAAAAAGCAACAGCCAGGGCTCAGAAAAAAGCAGAGGAGCTCGTAAAGGACAAAGGATTTGCGAAATGGTAACGGGATAGCTTCGAGTTAAAATAATGCCGGGGGCCGGAACCAGGCCCCCGGCATGTTACTCACTTCATTGGGGAATCGAAATAATTGAAATTCAGCGAAAGCAAAACCGGTTTTCTGCTCATACTGCCTTCCATATTATTGATCTTCGCCTTGCTGGTTTATCCGGTAACTTACGGTATCTGGCTTAGTTTTTTCAAAAAACACTCATTTTTTCCGGAACAGCGATTTGTCGGATTTTCCAACTACATATATATATTTACGAATTCGGATTTCTGGAAGAGTGTCTGGTATGGAACCATTTATTCCGTCAGCACCATTGTGCTTCAAATCATAGTGGGTATAATTGCCGCACTGGTGGTAAATGAAACATTTAGAGGAAGAAATTTCGTACGCGGTGTGATCCTTTTCCCCTACGTTATTCCGACTGTTGTAGCGATTATACTATGGAAATGGCTGTTAAATAATCAATTCGGATTGGTCAATTATCTCCTGGTTGCAGTCGGTATTGTAGATGATCCCGTTTCATGGATGGGCAAAGATCACATTATGACATCTTTGATCATCATCAGCGTGTGGGAATTTTTCCCTTTTGTCGTTTTAAGTGTTCTTGCGCGAATGCAGTCAATCCCACCGGTACTATATGAGGCGGCCAAAGTGGATGGTGCCACACCTTTCAGACGGTTTTTTCATGTAACCCTTCCACAGTTAAGAAATGTGCTGTTCGTGGTGATCCTGTTAAGAAGCATCTGGATGTTTACAAAATTCGACACGGTGTGGCTTCTCTCCCAGGGAGGAGGGGCCGAGAAATATATACGCACCCTGCCCGTCTATGCCTACATGCGGACATTTATGTATTACCAGGCAGGCCTCGGTTCTACACTGGCGGTGATCATGTTCGGTATCCTAGTCGCATTCACGGCCATCTACTTTAAGATGTTCAGGAGGGAGGAAGGAATTTGAAATCCACGGTGTCTTTCGGTTCTGTGCGCGGGCTACTGATCTATACCA
>CAYSUA010000748.1:0-2985 GCA_964433795.1 uncultured Desulfobacteraceae bacterium
CTTTTCCCTTCTGAAACGACACCTCCCAAAATGGCAATTCTCATATAACCTCCTGATATGAGAATGTTAAATTCCAAACGGCGATCCACATTGGCATACCGAGCCCTCCATTTTGAAAAAATCGAACGTTTTCGGCATTGGCATTCGAAACCGACAACTAATTGATTATATGAACGATTTGTTTTTGAGATCCGATTTTTCAGAATCTGGCATGCAAGATGCTATTACATGGAACCGGACACGCATCCATCTCCAAGCGAAGGTGGCTTCTCCGAGGTCGGAGGCGCCACCTTCGTCTCCAAACTCCGGCTTTAAAGAGGGTCGCATCTATGCACGAAATCAAAACGCTCTTGGAACAGCATCTGGAAAAAATGGGTCTATCGCAGAACATGATCCCGGGTTTTTTAAAAAGCATTTCCAACTTTTTCAATGATCATCCGGATATGGATCTTTCGGAAATCAATGAAAAGCTGCAATATATCGGTTGGGACGGCATTGAGATGAATTACCACACCCTAGAGCTGGCCAAAGCATGGTATGAGACACGCCCGGACACTCCCGATCCCCGGAAAATCAAATCATTAAATACCACGGAATGGCAGAGAAGCATCCTTTAGCTCTGCCAGACGTTGCCTTAAATGGGTATAACGCCGCCTCATTTTATCATTCCGCACTCCCATGGCCAACGCTTTCCATGTACCCACAAGAACCACCAGTTTCCTGCCCCGGGTGACGGCGGTGTAGATTAGATTTCTCTGAAGCAGCAAATAATGCTGGGTTAAAACCGGAAGGACCACGACAGGATATTCCGAACCCTGCGATTTATGAACAGATACGGCATAAGCCAAAACAATCTCGTCAAGATGGGAATATTCATAATCCACCTGCCGCTTGTCGAAACTGATGGATAAGGCCTGGGCTTCCGGATCGATCCCAACGATCCTCCCGATATCCCCGTTGTAAACTTCTTTTTCATAATTATTTCGAACCTGCATCACTTTGTCGCGGATGCGGAAGTTCCGATCACCTCGGGAGATTGAAATATTTCCGGGATTCAGCAAACCCTGCAGCTCGATGTTTAAATTACCGGTACCAACGATCCCTTTATGCATGGGTGCAAGCACCTGAATGTCATCCGTCGAATCATAGCCGAACCGCCGGGGAATCCGCTGACTCACCAGCTCCAGAATAATCTGAAGCACCTTTTCAGGATCTTCCTGATTGATGAAATAAAAATCGCTTTCCGATGCGGCCAGATCATCGGGTTTGATCAGAGGGAGTTCTCCGTTGTTGATCCGATGGGCATTGATTACGATTTGACTCGCTTTCGCTTGACGAAATATCTCGTTCAGCCGGACAACCGGCATAATTTCCGATTCAATCAGATCGTGAAGTACATTGCCGGCTCCCACCGATGGAAGCTGGTTGACATCACCGACGATTATAAGGGTTGCAGTCGGCGGAACCGCCTTTATTAAATAATGCATGAGCAAGGTATCGATCATGGAAGCTTCGTCGATGAAAAGGACATCGCAGTCAAGGGGGTCTGCTTCGTCTTTTTTAAACCCGCCTTTTTGCAGGCTGTATTCCAGAAGCCGGTGAATGGTTTTGGCTTCATGTCCGGTGGCTTCGGTCATTTTTTTGGCTGCCCGACCGGTGGGTGCGGCAAGGAGTGTTTTAACCTTTACTTTAGAATAAATTTTTAAAATTGCATTGATAATGGTTGTTTTTCCGGTTCCCGGCCCACCGGTAATAATCATTACCTTGTTGTCCAATGCGCATCGTATGGCATGAACCTGTTTTTCGGCCAGCATGAAGGTGAGACGACCCTGAACCCATTCGACGGCTTTATCCGTGTCGATGGGGCGAATCGATTTGGGCGCCGACGATAAGCGGGCCATCCGCTCGGCAATCCGATTCTCAGCAAGATAATACTTGGCTAGAAAAACAGCTTTAAAATTTTCCTGAAAGGTTTCAATGGAATCGTTCAGATCTTCGATAACGATCTTTTCGTTGAACGCGAGCTTCCCGATGACTTCTGTGAGTATGTCTCGATCCACATGGAGCACCTCAATGCACCGGGTAATTAACGGCTCATAGGGGCAATAGACACTGCCCTCTTCAGCCAACTGGTTGAGGACGTACAGAATACCGGCCTGAGCGCGCAGCGGGGAGTTTTTGTCAAACCCCATTTTTTCAGCGATTCCATCTGCGGTTAAAAAACCGATCCCAAAGATATCGGACGCCAGTCGATACGGATTGTTACGAACCACCTGGATGGCCGTGTTTCCATAAACCTTGAATATTTTTGTGGCATGACCGGAGCTGACGCCATGTCCCTGAAGAAAAAGCATGACATCCCGGATTTCCCTCTGAGCATCCCATGCGGCTTTGATCATAACGATCCGCTTGTTTCCGATGCCTTCAATCTCGGCCAATCTTTCCGGTTTTTCTTCGATGATCTCGAGTGTTTCCTTACCGAATTTTTTTACAATCCGACCGGCCATCACCGGGCCGATGCCCTTGATTAATCCTGAGCCGAGGTATTTTTGAATGCCGTATACGGATGCCGGAACCGCGGTTCGATAGCCGGCAACTCGAAACTGTTCACCGTATTTGGGATGATGGGTCCACTCCCCCTGCATGGTGAGGACCTCACCCGGCAGCGGTCCCATGAGGGTGCCCCTCACCGTGACCGGGTCCCGTCTTCCGTCAACCTTTACCTTGGCAATGGTAAATCCATTTTCCTCATTGAAATAGGTAATATGCTCGATCTGACCGGATAGTTCCGTATGCGTGTCGCGTCGATCTTTCCGGTTCTGATGGCTTAAGATGCTGGATATCGGTTTTTGCATAAAGGGCCTTAGAAACTGATGACGGGACGAAGCTGTTTCTAAAGAGAGACAGGAAATTATGGATTATTGAAACACCTTAAATTAGCCACAGACCCACACAGACAAACACAGACGGTTATCCATTTTTCTT
>CAYSUA010000749.1:0-2984 GCA_964433795.1 uncultured Desulfobacteraceae bacterium
ATAGATCACATTGAATCTACTCATGAGTTCTCTGTCGATAACAATATATTCACCTTCCAAGACCCGTTCAAATAAATTCTTAACCCCCTTTGGGTCAATGACCTGTTTGTACTGAGTAAATGCAGGAAGCAACCGTTGTTCTTTATAAACCCCCATGGAATAAGGCCGGTTGAGATCACCGTTTTTATCGAAGAAAATTAACCCGGTGACGCCGTCAACGGCATTCTTTTCTCTAAAAAAACCGGCCAAGGCATTTCGAATTCTCTCCCGATCGCCCCGCAGCTGCCCCTCCCCTTTGAGTCCCGCTTTCTTCATGGCCTCAACCGCTACACGAGCCGCGTCGAAATAACAGTATGCCGACCATGTCGGCTCATGGCCGTAATTTTGCAGGAAAGCCTGTCGGAACCTATGTGCGCCGCCATCAGAGATGCTGCTGATAAAAGGGGAAGCACTATAAATACCGTCGGTGTAATATCCGGGAGTCGATTTTTCCTTGGGAAGTCCGCTGAATTGTAAAATAAAACCCCGGTCTGAAAAGGAGTCCGGGCCGATATACGAAAAATGCTTACCGGCATCTTTAAGTTTGGATATGAAGTATGCCCCCTCTTTGGCATGCATCGCCAGAAATAAGCCTCCGGGATCGTCCAACTTCACCAGATCCTCGACAATCCATTTCAATTGGGTATTCGGATTCGGGCCCTCGAGATTGAAACTCCTTTTCTCTTTCACGGAAATACCCAGTTTGTTGGCCGTCTTTTCAAAATTCTGCGCCAGGGAAGTGCTGTATGGACCTTCATCATAGACAATGCTGACTGAAGAATTTTTGAGTGTGAGATAAAGATAGTTCGCGATGAAATCCGCCTGCATCTTATTATTCGGAATGGTTCTAAAATACCATGGATTATCGGCTGTTACGGATTCAGCAGTAGCAGATGCCGTAATGGCCGGAATTCTGTGGATATCGTATATCTTTCCGGCAACATTGGAGGTACTGCTGTAATGATGCCCCAAGACGAGTAAAACCTCTTTCTCGGCTGCAATTTGCCTGGCTATTTTTTCGGCCTTTGCCACATCATTATTGTCATCGTACAATCGCAACCCGATTCTTTTTCCGTCAACACCGCCTTCAGCATTAATTTTATCCAGATACATCGTGACGGCATTCATAATATCTTGGCCTGTTTCAGAGCCTTGTAATCCAACAAGGGCGATATCGATCGTTTCTTTTTTCAAAATCGTGGATTTCAAAAAAAACAGCACATATATCAATGCGTTAATGCAGATAATGTAAATGAGTATTTTTAATGCTTTATTCATGATTCAACTGAAATATCGATACCCAAGCCAACAGCCCACTGCCAGAACCAGCACCGGATGAATAATTTTTTCAGCCACCGTCATAAACCGAATCGGCTTTATCGCCTGGCGGTTTTGTAAAAAATACGCCACAACCGTCACCAACACGGCAACCCCGGCCAACGCATAGATTGCCCAATAGGCATAGTCCAATAGACCGCTGGAATATAACGAAGTAAATTTAATATAATAGAAAGTGTTGCCGATCGGTACGGATAGGATGAGCAACACCCGGAGTCTCAGTTCAGAGACCGGAATATAATAAGCAAGATATAAAACCGTTAACAGTGTGAATATGGGAACAAAAATCTTCATCAGATAGTTCGATTTCTCGCGGCTCATATGAATGGCGGTATTGAATCTTGAAAAATCGATCTCAAACTGTCTTTCCCCCCGCATATACTTCTTTGTATCCTGATAAATGGAAATGTCATTGATATGCCAGCCCGGCAGGCCGTTTCCGATTTTTTCCGCAAGCACATTCTTCATCAGGGTTTTAGGCAACCCGAAAGAATCCGGTACATAAATTAACCGTTTCCGAGTCATGAAATTATGGTGGAACCGGATAAACAGACGCTGCTGATCAAAAGGATATCGGTGATAATCGAATGCGCTCTTGAAATCCGCTTTGATCCGATACGCACGTATGGTGATATCGCCGTTTCGGTTTTCATAGATCGGTTTATCCAGCTTTATCCGGGATGTTGCATTCGGAAAATAGATCTGCTTGTCATCGAATTTTCCCTTAAACCGGAACCAGATAAAAAAATCGGCAGAATAGGTATTTGAATCCGTATTCAAATTACGGGCTTCAATGATATGGCTGCCGACATAAACAATTTTAGTTCTGGTCATCATTTTACCGCCGATAGAAATAATGTTGTCCCCGATGCCTTGCTTTAAGGCGCTTTCTTCACCGATATCGGACAGATGCTGATACTGTATGAATGCGGGAGAAAGGGTACGGCGGTTATAAACTCCCACGGTCATGGATCTTGGATAATTTCCATTTTGATCAAAATATATGGGGCCGGTCACTCCGTTTACGGCTGCTTTGATGTCGCTAAATCGCTGCAAAGCATCCCTGACTCTTCTTCGATCCCCCGGCAGATCTTGCCCGCTGATTTCGGCATTCTCTATGGCTTTGACGGCCACTTGAATCGCGTCATAATAACATGCCGCCATCCAGGAGGGTTCCTGTCTGTATTTTTTCAGATAGTCTTCCCGAAAACGACGGGCCTTCCGGCCGTCGATAGACGGCATGAAAGGGGCCGTGGTATAAATACCGTCTGAATGATAGCCGGGGATAATCCGCTCTTTCGGATAAGCCAGCAGTTCCTTGATAAAAATAGGCGTTGAAAAAGAATCGGGTCCGATAATCGTATATGGCGTCTCCGGAAATTTTAGGCCTGCCAGGATCTTCACCCCTTCAATTGGATAGGCGGCGCAGTAAATTATTCCCGGGTCGTCCATGGCTCTGAGCTGGGCGGTAATGTAACTCAATCGATCATTCAACTTTCGATCTTCCCGATCGAAGCTCCATTGTCCCTTTATCTGAATTTTTAATTTCCGGGCATGTTGAATAAAGCTTTCGGAAAGCGACATGCCATGCGGGTCATTGGCGTAAA